>JAFRJB010000104.1 GCA_017432485.1 Clostridia bacterium | reverse complement strand
TATTCTCCGGTTCGTTTTAACGAACTTTTTCAAATTTCTATCTACATCCCCTGCTTACTGTTGCGAGTTCGCTTTTGCGAACCGTCGTTTTTGTGCCTGTTGCTTTTTTTGGAAGAATCGGATATACTATTATTGATGAACGGTGTATCATGCGCGAAGGTCACTATACGACCGGAACCCACTTGATACTTGCCGTTCATCATTATTTTGCGGTTCGGTAAACCGAACCGCCAATGTTGCACCTGCGTCAATAAGATAACGCCTGAGCGCGACTTGACAAGTTTATATAATTCTGCTAACTTATGCGTGTCTAAATCTTAAAAAGTTAGCAAAAATGATAGAAAAATACCAGCCGGATATCCCTAAATATTTCTCATTTTTCGATATTTTTTCGATTTTTCAAAACAAATTAGCAAAAATATGAAAAGTAGGTGTGAACTGAGTGCTCACACCTACTTTGTCTACAGTCTGCGCGGTTCGGTAAACCGAACCGCTGTTTTTGTGCCTGTTGCTTTTTTCGGAAGAATCGGATATACTATTAGTAGAAACACCGCTTGTAGGGCGAAACTCCCGAAGCTGCCCCAGTCCGTTAATTCGGATGGCGATGTCTCTTTTTTTAGATTCATCGGTTCGGTTTACCGAACTCGCTTTTTTCTTTCCGCTATTCCTCTCCCACCCACACCTTTTGCCGGTTCGGTTTACCGAACCGCTTTTTTATTCTTTCTTCTCTTGTTCCCACCCGTGCGCCGGTTCGGTTTACCGAACCGCTTTTTATTTTCTCTTCTCTTGTTCCCACCCGTGCGCAGGTTCGGTTTACCG
Source organism: Clostridia bacterium (assembly GCA_017432485.1). GTDB lineage: Bacteria > Bacillota > Clostridia > Oscillospirales > Acutalibacteraceae > RUG714. The sequence goes on along the minus strand of JAFRJB010000104.1, from coordinate 2,025 downwards.
AACCGCTTTTTTATTCTCTCTTCTCTTGCTCTCACCCGTGCGCCGGTTCGGTTTACCGAACCGCTTTTTTATTTTCTCTTCTCTTGTTCCCATCCGTGCGCCGGTTCGGTTTACCGAACCGCTTTTTATTTTCTCTTCTCTTGCTCTTACCCGTGCGCCGGTTCGGTTTACCGAACCTGCGCATTGACAGAAAGCAGCGCGGGAATTATAATAAGATTATTGAGTGAGAAACTGCCGGCGGGTGTTTCGGTTCTCGAAAAGTGCTGCGCGGTCAAGGAGGAAATATGGCAGATTTTTTTGATAGATTTGAATATCTCTGCAAGCAAAAAGGAGAAAATACCACTTCTTTGGGGACACAGTTAGGTTTTTCCAAATCGACCATCAGCGGGTGGCGCAATCGCACGAGTGTTCCGAGCGGAAAAACGCTGGAGCGGCTCTGCTCTTACTTTGAGGTTTCGGCTGATTACCTGCTCGGTAAATCCGATTTGCGCGAACCCGAAAAGCAGTTTGACGATGTGCAAATGGTCAAAATTGCGCTCTTCGGCACCGAGGATGTGCCGCCCAAAGCGTGGATGGAATTAGAGCGCGTAGTCGCGCATCTAAAGAGAAAATATGCTATCGGCAAAGACCGATAAACAGATACATAGGAGACAAAGATGAAAATTGTAATTGCGTGCGATTCGTTTAAAGAATCGATGACTTCCATAGAAGCCGGCGAAGCGGTGGAGCGCGCCGCGCTGGCGGTATTTCCGCAGGCGGAAGTGATTGTTTCGCCTTTGGCAGACGGCGGCGAAGGCACTGCCGAGGCGCTGCTTGCATGCCTGGGCGGGAAGATGATAGAGTGCGATGTGCAAAACCCGCTGGGCGAAACGATAACGGCGACCTATGCGCTGACGGATAACAACATCGCTGTCATTGACGTGGCGGCTGCAGCCGGTCTTGCGCTCGTGCCGCCTGAAGAGCGCGACCCGCTGGGGGCGAGCACCTACGGTGTGGGGCAGATGATTGACAACGCCATTCGCCGCGGCTGCCGCGACTTCATTATCGGTCTTGGCGGCAGTGCGACGGTCGATGGCGGTGTAGGGATGCTTGAAGCGCTCGGGCTCAAGTTTTACAACCGCTTCGGTGACAGAATTCGCGGCTTAAAGGGCGCGGATGTTGCCGAGATTAAGCATATTGATTTTTCCGACGGGAACCGCCATATCCCCGACTGCCGCTTTCGCATCGCCTGCGATGTAGAGAACCCGCTGTGCGGCGCGAACGGCGCGGCGGAGGTCTACGGCCCGCAAAAAGGCGCGGATGAAAAGGCAGTGCAGTTTTTAGACACTGCACTCTTTGATTTAGCGGATATGGTGAAGATGAAATTCCACCGCGACACCAAAAACCTGCCGGGCGCCGGTGCTGCCGGCGGACTCGGCTGGGCGTTTGTGACATTCTTAAACGGCACATTGGAAAAAGGTACCGACATTGTTGCCGATACCACCGATTTAAAACAAAAATTAGAGGGCGCCGACCTCTTTGTGACCGGCGAAGGGAAAATGGACAGCCAGTCCGTGCAGGGCAAAGCCCCTGTCAGCGCCGCGGCGCTTGCCAAGGAGTGCGGCGCAAAGACCGTCGCGTTCTGCGGCTGTGTCGGCGAAGGCGCCGAGCTTGTCAACGACGCCGGGATCGATGCCTTCTTCCCGATACTGCGCAGCCTGACTACGCGCGAAGAAGCGCTTGACCCCGCCACCGCCGCCGCGAACTTAGAAGCGACAGCAACGCAATATTTCAAAGTTCTGAAGAGCTTTGAAATATAGGCGACAAGCAACAGGTTACAGCCAACAGCGGCGAGTTCGTTAAAGGTGAGTACCCGTAACGAACTCGCTATTATTATCTCTCATCTAATAAATATCCACCCGCATAGCGGGTGGTATTTCATTTTCGGGCATAGCCCTAATATTACTGGCGGCGCACAAGTGCGCTTTTTATTGGCCTGCCAGCCATGCAACTGTTACTTACTACCCGTTGAACGGGTCCCGTGGG
>JAFRJB010000103.1 GCA_017432485.1 Clostridia bacterium | reverse complement strand
TCGTTCCGCTTCGCTCAATTCCTTTTGGTGCGGCGTTTGCCGCACGTTAAAATCGGGTGAGGGCAGAGCCCTCCCACACTTATTCACTATTCCTTTTTACTTATTACTTCAAATAAGGATTTGCGCGCTCAAAGAGCGCGCAAATCCCTCTTTGTCTATGCCATTAGCGACTGTATCTGCTCGGCACTGTAAGCGGGCTGCAGCACCGCATTGAGCGCGCGCGCGAGCAGTTTGGAGGCGCGCTCGATAATCATATCAATCTCCCGGGGTGTAACAAACATTTCTTTACCGAAAGGCTTGGCGCGCGCCGCAGCGCTCTCCCCTGCCGTATCGGCAAGCAGTGTGGCAGCATCCACCACTGTCGGCACCCCGATAGAAATGACCGGCACACCCAAACTGTTTTGGTCAAGCGCCTTGCGGCTGTTGCCCACCCCGGAGCCCGGGCAAATCCCGGAAGATGCGAGCTGTACGGTATTCCCCAAGCGCTCGCTCTCGCGCGCGGCAAAGGCATCCACCGCTATGACAAACGCGGGTTTAACCGTCTGCACCGCACCGCGAATGAGTTCCAAAGTTTCAATGCCTGTTTTGCCAAGCACACCGGGTGAGAGCACCGCCACCGGCTGCAAATCTTCCAAGCCCTCCACTTCTCCGAGTTCCTCTCGAATATGGCGTGTGGCAAGCACGCGTTCCACCGTTTGCGGACCAAGCGCATCCGGTGTCACGGCGCGATTTCCCAAGCCTACCACCAAAGCGGTTCCGGATTTTTTCGGCAGCAGTTTTCTTAGGCGCGCGGCAATCATACTTTGCGCCATCGGGCTGTCCGCATCATCTAAAAACGGCGGCAAAGAAATACTGATATACATGCCCTTGGGTTTTCCCAACAGGCGCTCTCCGATTTCGTTTTCCACCACAATGGTGGTAATCTCCATCTCGCCATAGTGCTCTCTGTGCGCACTCACACCGCCGGTTTTCTTGTCAATATCGGGTTTAAGTTCTACTGCAAGGTCTGTTCGAAACGCCATCGCGCCACCTCCGTGCTGATATTTTCACCTTCATTATGGGCTTTTGCAGGCATTTTTAAGCGCTTCGGAAAAAATAATGTAAGTTTTTAAAAAAATGCTTGCAATTTAACACAACAAGTGCTATTATGTATAGGCATAATATTTAGATTCAGGGAGGTGTGGAAATGGCTAACATCAAATCTGCTAAGAAAAGAGTCCTTGTTAACAGCAAGCGCGCTGAGAGAAATAAGGCAAGAAACTCTGCTCTGAAAACTCAGATGAAGAAAGCGAATGCAGCAATTGAAGCAAACAGTGCCGATAAAGATGAAGTGGTTAGAGTCACTATCAAAAAGATTGACCAGGCTGCAGCTAAAGGTCTTATTCATAAGAACAACGCAGCTAACAAGAAGTCCGCACTTGTAAAGAAGGCTAACGCTTAATTTCCAATCAACACAGCAAAATTTATCCTGCACGGTGTGCAGGTTTTTTGCTTTTTTAAAGCCCTTTGTCAGAGACACAGGGCTTTAAAAATAAGGATTTGCGGAGCCCCTTGCGGGCTCGCAAATCCTTATTGAAGTAAGAAGCAATAGTGAAGAGGTAAGAAGTGAGGGCGAGACACTCGCACTCGTTCCGCTTCGCTCAATTCCTTTTGGTGCGGCGTTTGCCGCACGTTAAAATCGGGTGAGGGCAGAGCCCTCCCACACTTATTCACTATTCCTTTTTAC
>JAFRJB010000102.1 GCA_017432485.1 Clostridia bacterium | reverse complement strand
ACAATTTACTGTACGATTAAAGTTTGCTAAAACTTAAAAAAATTTCAGGTTCCTTTTTTCTTGTCACTGTTTAATTTTCAAGGTCCATTTGCACTCGACAGGGAAAGCCCCTTTGAACAGAGTGCTTGACTATTATAACACAACGAAAGGAAATGTCAACAACTTTTTTGATTTTTTTCGCCATTCTTTACACGGCGCCGTGTGTTCCCTGTTTTCCTTTTGTTTTTGCGCTAACTATATGCTGTGTGCGGTGCTCTTTTTTTACCATATATAGCGATTTTTTGTCACGGCTGCCGCATTGCACTTTTTTTGAGGTATTATATTTATTTTTAAATGTTTTATTATATTTATAAATGAAAACCCGCAAAAATCAGCTTTTGCGGGTCTACTGTTATTCATCTAATACATACATTGTGACATTTCTGATGCCCCAGGCTTCGCATTCTTCTTCACTGTTCATATACAGGTCTGCAATTCTGCCCATGCCGATGGTGCCCCAGCCGCAGTCAGCAGCCACGCAGTAGCCGTAGCCGGTGACATAAAGCTTGGTGCCGTAAGGAATGACATTCGGGTTAACACCGATTCTGCCGACACCCACGGTCATGCCGCTGGCGGTCATACTGCCGGGCGGCTCATAATACGCGGAAGCAATGCCTTCATATTTCTTTGTGTAAGAAAAACCTAAACCGCTATCGCCGGAAGTTGCCGCTGCTTTGGTCTTGGTGCCGACGGCAACGACTTTGTCTACAGCCGCTTTTATAACGGTTTTGGAAACCGCTTCTTTTTTGACAGCCTTACCGTCTTCATAGCGCACGCGGTAGGTGACTTCGGCGACACCCGCCTTGCCTTCGCGCACCACTTTCTTGCTGCCCTTGGCAAGGGAACTGTCTTTTTTGGTCTGCGTTTTAAACGCAACCTTTTCTTTAACAATTTCCTCTTTATAGGTTACGCGGGTAATGGTAATGGTTTCACCGTCTGCCAAAACCTTTTTTAAGCCGGGCTTGACTTTATCTTCTTTGCCCAATGTAATATTGTTGGCGGCAAGTAACTGCTTGACCGTTTTGTTGCTGGTTTTGATGGCAATTTTTTTGCCGTCAACCACGATGGTGCCGTTGCCGGCTTTATAGAGGGTCACTCTGTCGCCACTCTTAATGATTTCATAGGCGGCGGGTTCTACCACATCGCCTTCATCAAGTTCTTTACCTAAATACTGCAACACATCTTGTACAGTACGCGCGGGCAGTGTCACCTTCCAGCCATCTTTACCGCCCTCGCTGAAAACGATGCTCATTTCGCGCTTGATAATGAGAACGGCATTCTCTTTGGTGAATTGAGAATCGTCCAACACATCATAGTCGCCGAGCGTAAAGCCGTTGGCTTCAATAATCTTCTTCGGGTCTTTTTCGTTGGTAGTGACTTTTAAAGAAGTGGTGCCATCGAGAATGGTCACATCTTTCGGAATATTCGCAACAGCGAAAACTGTCACTGCAGCAATGACCGCCAAAAGTGCCAAAGTAAAAATAAGGATTCTTTTGCCTTTTTTGCTCTTTTGTCGATTTGTTTTTTGATCCCTTGTCATAAGCTCTCCTTTTCTTTGTAAGTGCTCATTCGGTTTCGAGCACATTATAACGGATAGAAAATGTAAAATCAAATCAAAAATCGCCCTCGTTTTTGTGAATGTTGCACAAAAGATTGGCGATTATGCCACAAAATAAGCGGTTTTCTATTTTTGCCGACCCCAAATATGGTCAAAACTTTTGGTAAAAATTGCAGAAAAGTTACAAGGTTACATTGATTTGTAACTGTTTTGTAACCAATTGCCGCCAAACCCTATTCTGTTGCGGTATAGAAATACAGCGCATTTGGGGCACTCTTGTAACCTTTTTCTCCGTTTTTTCTGCCTTTCAAGCATAAAACCGCGCCTTTTCTGCCCGCAAAAGAGATTGTCCGCCTTACAATAGTATAGTAATATTTGGAAAAAATATACATTTGACTTCACAAAATAAATATCCACCCGCATAGCGGGTGGTATTTCATTTTCGGGCATAGCCCTAATATTACTGGCGGCGCACAAGTGCGCTTTTTATTGGCCTGCCAGCCATGCAACTGTTACTTACTACCCGTTGAACGGGTCCCGTGGGTCAAACATTGCTATTTGATCACTTTCTTGATCTCTT
>JAFRJB010000101.1 GCA_017432485.1 Clostridia bacterium | reverse complement strand
CTCGTGCTTTTTAATCAGCCAGTGTTTGTGTTGTAGGTAAAGGAAAAATTGAAACTTACCATTTTTTAAAACTTGGAGGTATTACTATGAAACCGACCTACACAGACAAAAACACAGGCATTAGTTACACTCTTGTTGGCAATATCTATCTGCCGAATCTCGTTTTGCCCCATTGCGATTATTCGATTGGCTTATGGGGGCAGCGTTACCTTGAACACATCAAAGCCCACCGAAAAGGATTTTACACCGCACTGAAAATGCAATGCAAGTTAGACAAGCATTTGCAGGAAGTGGACACCCGAGCTTATGAAATGTATGAAAGTCTTGTTGCTTCTTTTGCGAAGAAAAAAGGTATCACCGAAGCACTCAAAGCCGAAGATATGATGGCGTGGGTTGCTGCAATGAATAACATTGCAAATCGTGCTCGTGAAATCGTTTGGGATGAAATCATCGGCGGGGGGTGTGTGAAATGAATATTCTTGAAGAATTATGGTATGGCAACATTCAACCCATGGAGCTCAGTCACATTGAAAACAATGCTCAATACAAAGAAGCGTTACAATTAGTCAACAGAAATTATGACCGTTTACAAGAAGGGTTGACCGAAAAGCAGAAGGAGTTGCTGATGCGGTATGCAGAAAGTCGCAACGAGTTTTCCAACATCACCGAGTTGGATTCATTCAAAACAGGGTTTAAACTCGGTGCCGGCTTGGTGATTGAAGTTCATCACTAAACAGCAATGAAAAAGGGGTGCAGTGGTTTTCACTGCACCCCAAAATAACAAAAGTAAAATGCCGAGTAGTTGACATTTCGCTGAAAATGGGTATAATAAAAGTACAGGGAGTTATCCGATAGACGGTTAGCCCCAATAAAACGAGTTAAAAAGATTTAACCGCCCGCTGGAGCAATTGGGCGGTTATTTCTTTATTATGACTATGTAAGCAGTCGCAAAGATTAAAATTAAAAAAATGATTGTGTACTGTTCCATAAATGCGCCCCCTTTCAGGGGCGAGATTTAACCGCCTACCGTGTTACTGGATAACTCCGAGAGAGCAAAAGCTCTGTGCTTATCATATCAGAATTTGTCGAATAATTCAAGCGTATTAATGTAATAAAAGAAATATTTTAAACCGCCCTGCTCGAATTGCCGAGCAGGGCAATTTTATGTAAGCATTTAGAAGCCGGTTTTTTAGGTAATTAATGATAGTATATTAACCCTTCAAAACCGGTATCAAAATCCCTTGGTGTATTGCAGGTTGCGGAAGCCCTAAATGCTTACAGAATTATGACGGTTTTAAAGCCGTTTTTTGGGGTCTTAATGATTTTACCTTAACCAATAATAACTGCCATAAAAATCCCTTGATGTAGTGCGGGTTCGGAAGCCCAAAAGCGTCATAAAAAAATGAGCATTTTCAAGCCGATTTTTGAGGGTCTTAATGATTCTACCTTACCCTTCAAAAACCGGTGCTCAAATCCCCTAATTCACTGCGGGTTACAGAAGCTAAAAATGCTCATTATTTTTGTCAGTGTGAGTGGAAAAATACAAGCCGTTTTTGAGGGTATTAATGATAGTATATTAACCCCTCGATTTTGCCACGAAAACTTCTTGATTTGATGGGGTTTCAGAGCCTCTATTTTTCCACTTTTTCCAGCCGTTTTTACCGCTATTGCCACGGATTGTTTAACTGCGAAATGTAATTTTTTTCTCACAAAACTATTGACATTCATATATATATATATATATAATTGAAATTGGTATGTTTTATTCACCTGATATATGATTGCTTCTTCGGTGCGATGCACCGGTTTATCAATTCCTTTCTGTCACTTGACTTACCTTGCCCGCTGTTCGCTGCGGCGGGCAGGATGTCGGTGAAATGAAAGGAAAAATACAGACAGTTGATTATAGCCGTATATTGTTTTGGAAGTCTCTAAGATTTCCGGCAAAGGAAGTTTTAGAGATTTCCGGTAGCAATATTGAGGTCAGGCGGCGAAAGTCATAAATCAAATTAAAAATTCAAAATTAAAAAATGAAAGGATTTGATAAACATGCAAATAAAAAAAGTTTTATCAATTTTGTTGGTAGCAGTGATGTTACTGTCCGTGATTCCGGTTTCGGCATTTGCCGTAGCTCCCGGCGACAGCGACATCGGCACCGGCATCGGCGGTATCACCATCACTCCCACTCCCGCCACCGGCTTTATGGTAGGCGAAACGAACTATGCTGATTTTGAAGAAGCTGTTGCAGCGGCAAGAACAGGCAGCACAAAGACAGTCACCTGCCTTTCCGATATTGACCTTACTTCTTATGCAGCAAGCGCAAGACATTATATTGATATTACCGGCGTAACGATTGACCTTAACGACCACCAGATGGATGTCGGAACACATTGGAGTGTTTGCTTTACAGGTACAAACGGTAAGATTATGAACGGTACCTGCGTAGGTCACGATTCACAGGCTTATGAGAATTATGCATACGGTATTTATATCTGGGGTCCCGGTAGCGGCAACCTTGCTAACAGCGGCGGCGGTCATGCGAGCATCACTTTGGAAAACCTCACCTGCAACTATGGTATTCACACCTGGAATGCAGATGTTACCATCACCAATTGCGATGTAACCGGCAGCGCCAGCTACTATGCTGTGTGGGCGGATGAAGAAAGCTATATCACTGTTGAAAGCGGTAACTACACCACCAGCGGCGCAGCGGTTTTCGGTTGTGCAACTTCCTCTGACGGTCAGGGACATATTAATATTGAAGGCGGCGATATCGTCGTTCCCGCAGGCAAAAAGCTTGCTCAGTCAGGCAGTCAGAGCATTCCCGGAAATGTTAAGTTTTCCGGCGGCACAGTTAATGTGGTTATTCCCGCAGAAAACTGTGCAGACGGTTTCGCACCTGTTACCGAGCCGAATGAACAGGGCAAATATACGGTTGAGGCTGAACCGACCACCGGCTTTATGGTAGGTTCCGATTGGTACGAAACTCTTCCTGAGGCAGTAGCGGCTGCATCTGCAGGCGACACTATCACGGTTCTCAGTGATGCAACATTGTCAACTACGGATATCGAAATTAACAAAAATCTTATCATTGATTTCGGCAGCAACACATTAACTGCTGCCAGATGGCCGCTGATTAACAATGCCAATCTTACATTGAAGGGCACAACGGGCGGTCTTGTCAGTGCAAGAGGTCTTGTGGATAACTACGGTACACTTACCATTGATAGCGGCGTTTACAACAACACTGCGATTCCGAACCCTGCATTCTGGAACAATGCCGGCAGCGTCATCATCATTAACGGCGGCACCATGGATTCCAACAACGCGATTGTGTATAACGAAGGCGCTACCCTTACAATTAACGGCGGCACTCTCAACAGTGCATCCTCGTCTAAAGTCAGCTCCTCGTATTACAGTTATGCAATTCGCAACCTTCCCGGAAGCACTTGTACGATCAACGACGGTACCATTACTGCTGTTCACGGCGGTGTTGCTGCCTTCGGTGACGGCGTACATGCTACGACTGTTGTCGTCAATAACGCTACAATCACTACCCATAATTCCGAAGCGGGTGCGGATGCTTTCTATCCGCTTTACATCTCGGGTAACGGCACCAGCATGACAGTCAACGGCGGTACCTTCTCCGGTCCGAGAACGGCTGTTATGATTGATGACGATGATATTGGTCTTACCGAAAACACGGCGCTAACGATTACCGGCGGTACCTTCACTGCACCTTCCGGCATTGCGGCAGTTACCCGTGGAGATAATGACAGCTATCCTGCTATCAGCGGCGGCAGCTTCTCTACATTGGTTCCTGCTGAATATTGTGCAGAGGGCTTTGCACCCGTAACGACTCCGAACGCTCAGGGCAAATACGAAGTCGGTCAACCGAACGATGGCGTGAACATCACTGTTGCAGACACCATCAGCGACAACTTCTATTTAGATAAAGAGTTCTATGGTGAAAATGCTGTGGTCGTTTTGAACTACAACCACAATTCCAATGCAAGCGAAACAGCTGCATTTTCTTCCGAAACGAAGGCTATCGGCGAGATGGAAACACTCGATAAGCCCGGTGATGCACATGATGGAGACCCGATGTTCGCTATCACCCAGGCACCAGCACAGGCTACCGAGTCTATCAGCATTAAGGTATATGCCAACGCCGAGGACGCTGCAGCGGGCAAAAATGTTGTTAGAGAAATCGAGTACAACACCTACAGCTACTGCCGTGCAATTCTCGAAAATGACACATATTCCGATATGTGGGAACTTGCAGAGTCTACCCTTGACTACTGCGCGGCAGCACAGACCTATTTCGGTTACAACACCGACGATATGGCAACCAAGGATAACGCAGGCAATGCTTACTACAACGAAGTAGCAAACACTGATTTGAGCGGTGTGGCAGGTATTGAGACAAAACCTGCTTGCATTAAATCGGCAACGATGACTGCAAAGTCCGACCTTGAAATCAACCTGCTTTCTCGCACACCGATTTATGTAAATGATTATTCGATGGATGCGACAAGCGGTAAAGCAAGATTTACCGTGAGCGACAAAGTGAATGGCGATTATTATGAAATCAATGTCAAAGGTATTATCGCTGCAAACATGAACAAGACCATCACCATTTACACCAGTGAAGGCGAAATTGTGTTCACTGCCAACTCCATTATGAAGGCGATGGCAAAGAGCAGCAATACAAATCTTGCTAATATGGCAAAGGCAATGTACCTTTACGGTGCATCTGCAAGCAGCTACTTTGGTGCATAAGGAGGGAATGACAATGAAAAATAATTACTTAGAGCCGATTGTTGAAGTTGTGAAATTTTCTCCGGAGGATATTCTCATGGCATCAAGTGAAATTGCTCCCAGCCGCGAAACCGGTGCTTACGAGTCAGAAGAGATTCCGCTTGATTGATTCAACAACTAAAGCTTAAAAACATACCGCCTGTGAGCAGAACTTGCTTGCAGGCGGTAACGCTAAGCGAATAATCTTTGAATACCGAATAAAGGAAATGATGACACATTTCTTTTATTGGTTATTCAAAAGCACATATTATTAAAGGAAAGACTATGCCGAACTTTTTATGTAAACAGTGTAATTGTATCAATCAAGTGGCACCGGAAGCCACGCATTTCACTTGCAAAAACTGCGGTGTAAAACAGGAAACACCCTCTTTTTTAGAGCGTGTGGAAAATAATGATACACTGGATAAAGTGATGTTAATCGAACCGGAAGGTGAAGAGAAGGAGAAGCCTTTTATTTCGACCAAATTCACCTCTCCCGATAAGCCGGAAGAACCGATGATTGTGCAGGTGGAAACGGATGAAACAACTCGCAAAAACAACACCTATTTCAAAGCACTTTCAAAAATGGGCGGCGAAGATATTGCACTTTACAAAGAAGCGCTGGAATTATTAAGGACTGTTCGCGGTTGGAAAGATGCGGATGATTTAATTGTACAGTGCGAGGAAAAAATCGAGCGATTGCTTGAAGAAGAGCAACATGCCGCTGCCGCAAAACAAAAGAAACAAAAACAGCGAAAACTTGCCGTTATCATAGGGGCTCCTTTACTCGTTTTTCTGGCAATATTTGCTGTGGTGTTCGGCATAAAAATATACCCGGATATGCGATATCGTAAAGCAATAGCCTTTGCCGAAAGCGGCGATACGGTGAAAGCGTATGAACTCTTTACCGACTTGAACGGCTACAAGGACAGCCGCGAAAAAGCGAAGGCACTTTATGAGACTTACAAAACTGAAAAATTGACTTCTGCCGCAGTGGGTGATATCGTGTACTACGGTACCTATGAGCAGGATGGCGATGCCGAAAACGGTAAAGAAGATATTGCTTGGGTGGTGCTTGAGAGAGCGGGTGACAGGCTTTTGTTATGCTCTCGGTACGGATTGGATTATCAAAAATATAGTAAAGAAAAAGAATATACCACATGGGAATCCTCCCATATGCGGCAGTGGCTAAACAACACTTTTTTGGAGGAATCTTTCAGTGAAGAGGAAGCGACGCATATCATTCTCACGGATGTTTCTGCCAATAAAAATCCCGACTATGATACTCCTTATGGCGATGCGACCAAAGATAAAGTCTTTTTGTTAAGCACAGCGCAGGTGGAACAGTATTTTCCGACACCGGAGGAGCGACTAATTGCTCCGACCGATTACGCAGTGGAACAAAGCGTTTACAAAAGCAAGAAAATGTACTCCGGCATCAATACTTGCTGTTGGTTGTTGCGCACTCCCGGCAGTGAAGGCACGCAAGTGGCTTATGTGTATTATGACGGCACTCTCCGCTATTCAGGTGCCAGCGTAAATACCAGAGGTGCTTCTTTCTGCCCGACTATGTGGGTGGAGATTCAAAAGGAACAATAAAATGAAACATATGATTAAAAACATTATTTGTATCACCTTGGCACTGTCGCTGTGCTTGAGCGGGTTGGCATTTTCTGCCGCTGCCGGCGATTATGACACGCCGATTATCCCGATTAATCCCGGTCACAAGCATTCCTTTGTCGGCAGGGTAACAACCGAACCGTCATGCACAGCGGCGGGGGTGAAAACTTTCACCTGCTCCTGCGGCAAGGGCACCTACACAGAACCGGTATCCGCCCTCGGGCATAATTATAAGGAAGAAGTGGTAGCACCAACATATAAAGCCGGTGGTTATACGCTTCATACCTGTACGCGTTGTGGAAATAATTATAAAGATTCGTTTACGGACAGGATATCTTTATATTACATAGTTTCATGCCTTGCAAAAAAAGAAAGCACTTTAGTTTTTAAGAATGAGACAAATCAATATATAATCTCTTCTAATAATGGTCATTTTGTAATCAATGACCTTGATGAAGGTAATTATAGAGTCTATGTAAAAGAGAAGAATTGCTTGACTGTATTAATTGAAGAATATCACACAAATGCCATCCCTCATTTTGTTGACAATGAAATAGTATTGCCAAGAGGAGATGTGAACGGTGATAGTAATATCGATATTGCAGATATTTCTTTGCTCTTGCAATCCGATGTTTTTGGTACAACAAACGCCGAATACGATTTAAACGGTGACGGCATTATTGATATTGCAGATTTATCCGTGATTCTATGTGTCGACAATTATGGTAAATCATCAGCTGAAATAGTATAAATTCATCATCGGGTGGCTGCACGCTGCCCGGTGCTTTTTTTCAAAAAATCAAAATCGCACATTTACCTACGCAATAGCACATTTGCGATTTTTGATAGCACATTCTCTTTTTCTAATAGCACATTTTTCTGTTTGTATCATTTATGTAGTGAGCAGACAAGAAAGAACGACACATTTGATACCATTCAAATGTGTCGTTCTTTCAATGAAATAAATCCCTTGCGGGATTTGTGAAGTATTCCTAAGGAATATGAAGTAGCTGTCGCTATGAAGTATGCTTCGCATATTGGTAAGGGATTTATTTTTAGCCGAGCGAAGCGAACGCCAAGGTTCCGGGCACCAACTCCAAATCTTTGATTTGGTAAGTTGGTCGGGTTCTTACTTCATGTTGCAGTGATAACTGCAACACTTCATAATGAACGAAGTGAATTACTTCATATTGCGTAGCAATACTTCATTAATTATTTATATTAATGCGTATGATTTTTCTAAAATTTATGATATAATAAAATATATGGTTTTTATTATGTTTTACTATACATACAGTTTACCACAGGAGGAATTTATGAAAAAGCGGCACAAACTCATTAGCATATTTCTGGTGTTCACAATGGTATTCGGCATGGTTGCCGGATTCCCCGTAACTTCTTTCGCACAAGATGCGCCGGAGTATATTGAGCGCTATTGGGATGAAAACAGGCATGTGGTGGTGGATGTGAACCACATATGCAGTGAATATACCGAGTTGAGCGAGGTGCAGGGCAACCGCCTGGGCGCGGGATGGTATACCGTATCGGAAAACACCACTATGCCCTCGCGTTTGATAGTTGACATGGGTGCAGTCCACCTCATTGTGTGCGATGACACCACATTAACCCTCGGCGAGGGTATTGAAGTGGGAAAGAATGCTTCGCTTTCTATTTACACGCAAGTTAACAACAGCGGAAAAATCTGTGCGGATATCAACCGCAACAACCTACCCGCTGCCTATAAAGATGCGGCAATCATCGGCGGCGGAGCCGACAGTGCCGATTGCGGTGATATCACCATTCACGGCGGTATTTTAGATTTAAAAACCACCGGTTGGACTTATGGCAGCGTGATTGGCGGCGCAAAAGGCGGCTCGCCAAATGTAATTACGATTTACGGCGGTACCATTGACCTGTGCCAAAGCGGTGAAGCTGCCCTGCTCGGGGGTGGCAGCGGCGCATGTGTAAGCCGGCACGAGGGCGAGGGTATTCGCATCTTCGGCGGCACTCTCAATGCCGTAGGGCTACAGGGCGGCTGTGCCGCAGGGATTGGCAGCGGTAGAAACGTAAAAAGTTCCATCGGCTCGATTGCGATTTACGGCGGCACTGTTACCGCAACGGGCAAGAACGGTGCGGCAGGTATCGGCGGCGGTGAAGGCAGCACCAACGGGCAAGTGGATATCTACGGCGGCACGGTAACGACAAGCGGTATTGATTCTAAAGTAACCGGCGCCGGCATCGGCTCCGGGTGCAAAGCAAACCAAACGGAACCCATTCGCATTCACGGCGGCACGGTGGTAACATCCTCGCATAGCGGCGCAGGCATCGGTGCCGGTTGCGGCGGTGATGCAACAGAAATTGAAATCGACAATGCCAATGTCATTGCCACTGTCAGCGCAGGCGGCGCCGGTATCGGCGGCGGCAAGCGATATAAAGACCGTGGCGGCTATGGCGGTAATATTACGATTCGCTCGCAGGCAAATGTCGTTGCAACCTCTTTAAGCTATGGCACGGCACAGGATTATGTTAACCGCCTCAATGAGTGCATTGCAAACAGTAAAATGAAGCTTGATGACACCGCCTATGGCGGCGGCATAGCATCGGTTATTTCTTTTTTGATAGAGTGGTTTCAAGATGACCTTTCCGGCACCGGCATCGGTGGCGGGTATAATGGCAGTGCCGGTACCATCAGCATTTCCGACAGCAAGGTCACTGCCGCAAGCGGTGCCTATGCGGCAGCGATTGGCACGGGAGATGAAGCCATAAGCGGCTGCACCATCAACATCACCAACAATGCCAATGTTACCGCAACCGCGGGAACGGATGCGGCAGCGATTGGCAGCGGCAACGAGATTGACGGCACCTGTAACATCAACATTGCCGATGCAACCGTCACGGCGAACGGCGGCGCTTACGGCGCCGGTATCGGCGGCGGTGATGCGTCCGACGGTGGCAATATCACCATTACGGACTCTACCGTAAAAGCCTATGCCGGTACCGATGCAGCAGGCATCGGCGGCGGTGAAGGCGGTGACGGCGGCACCATTAAGATGATTAATGCCAATGTATATGCCGAAGGCAAAAGTTACGGTGCCGGCATCGGCAACGGTGAGGACGGTGACAACGCCGCTATTGAGATTTACGGAAACAACAGCAATATTGAAGCCGTTGCAGGTGGCGACGGCAAATCGGCGGCAATCGGGCATGGCGGCAACGGCATTTTTTATGAAGACCACATCAAATTGTATTTGGCGCCGGAATTGAAAGCCGAAGTCGGCTCGGATAAAGACCACACCACCGTTTACTACGGCGATAGCCGCTATCAACCGTTATTCAGTGCAAAGTATGCAAAAATATACGTTTGCCGGCATGAGAATACCGAGTGGCGCAGTGACGGTGTGGAAATGCATGTGCAGTATTGTTTAACATGCGGCATGCGTTTCGGCTCAACCGCTATCTCTCACGAGTGGAACAGTGAGAATATCTGCACTGTCTGCGGTGCTTCAGCCGAAACAGGCTCCATTACATTCACGCAAACAGACAGTAGCGGCGCCACGGTGCAAACCACAGTGGAAGGACCGAAGCGTGCAAAGATAAAAACGCCTGCGTGTACCCATGCGCCAAACGGTACCGAGTTTGTTTGTTGGAGCGATGGATATAATTATTACGGCGCGAATTATGATATCGGTGTCCCCTCCTCCGGCAGCACAACATTACATGCCGTGTATTTACCGCTCAAAGAAGTTTCTTACATCAACCAAAACGGTGAAGCGGATACTGTCACGGCAAGGCAATTAACCTCAACCGATTTAATTTTAACCGGCGGTTGGTATGTTGTGGAGAACAACTTGCAAGCCATTAACACATTAAAAATAGATGGTGATATTCACCTGATTCTTGCCGACGGTGCAACATTCTCTTTTTACCAGGGCTTTGATTATTACGATTTAGAGCATATTGACTGTTTCGCCACATTCCAAAACTGCACATCTTCCCTGCGCGTATACGGGCAGGCAGAGCAAAGCGGCACATTGATGATAGGCAACCGCCATTCCCTGTTTGATGACTTTGTGCAGTACGGCGGTGTGGTTGACAGCAGCCGCGGTTTCTTTGAGGCGGCAAAAAACTGCACCATTGCCGGCGGCACTTTTAAAGCGATGGTTTTGGCGTGCGACAGGGCGGCGGTGCTCGGCGGCAACGCCACAATCGGCAACCTGCCGCTTAATAAGAGTTTGCAGCTCGGCTGGCAACAAAAGAGTGACCGCATTCATTTTGATGCTTTAGAGAGCGAAAACACGAGCGTGGTTGCAAATCAGGCATTTTGCGATGAAAACGGCAATGTATATAAAGGTTCTTTGAGTGCCGCGCAGGTAAATGCGATGGCAGGCAAAACGCTGATGCCGTATTTGGAACATGATTATGCGCAGCCGGAATGGGTTTGGTCGGATGAATACACCAATGCCGAGGCAATCTTCCGCTGCAAAGACTGCACACTGGAGCAGACGGTCAATGCCAAGGTGACTTGGGAAGATGAAGGCAACAGCCGCACTTCTCACGCGGTTTGCAACTTTAACGGTGAAACTTACACCGACACATGCACCGTTAACATCCTGTGGAATATCACCGTGGCGGAAACCGCGCACGGCACAATCAGCGCCGATAAAGCGCACGCAAAAGCAGGTGAATTCGTTGAACTCACCGTCACACCCGATGCGGGCTATGCGCTCGATACCCTGCAGGTGAGCGACAGCGAAGGAACGCCAATTGAAGCAGAAGACAACACATTCAAGATGCCCGCAAGCGATGTAAGCGTAACGGGAAGTTTTAAAATAACAACACACACGGTGCGCTGGATTGTCGGCGGCGAAACCGTTGAAACGGATGAAAATGCGCCTTACGGCGAAACGCCGAAATTTAACGGCACACTTCCCGCCACATATATAAAAGACCACACACGCTATTCTTTCAGCGGTTGGAGCGATGGTCAAAATGTGTATACCGGCGAGACCCTGCCCGCTGTTACAAAAGATGTTACTTATACCGCAGTTTATACTGCCGTGCAGAAAGCAACTAACGGTGTCAGCCTCACCGTAGGCAGAGATATTACTTCCAACTACTATGTGGATTATCTGTTTTATGACGGTGCGGCAACCGTTCGCTACACCTATAACGCAGTGAATGAGCTCGAACAAAATGTGCCTGTAACCAAAACGGTGGATTTAGAGAATATCCCAGCGGAAATGACCGCTACTGCCGGCGCCGAAAAAAGACTGATGCTGACCGTTTCTCAAGCACCGGCACAAATGGCGGAGACAACAAAAATTGAGATTTTAAACGCTAACGGTGATGTAATAGATACCCTGCACTACAGTGCCAAGACCTATTGCGATAATGTTATTGCCATGAGTGAAGAAGAAATTGCGGCATATACCGATAAGGGTGCCGAACTTAGAACCCTTTGCCACACCATGATTGCTTACGGTCAGGCGGCACAGGGCGTGTTTGATAACTATGAAACGGTTGCAGTCACTTGCGAGAATGAAGCAGTCAATGCACAGATTGAAGCGGCAACCGCAACAGCAAACCACACGGTGAATAATGCCGGTCAAATCAAGTTTAGCGGTGTTTCCTTCGTCTGCACCAAGGATGCAAGACTCAGGTTCTACCTGAACACAAGCGAAGCGACCTCTACACCGGCAGCACCCACGGCAAGCACAGGCAATGCGGCACTCAAGTACACCTTGAATGGTGCAGAGAAGCAATACTTTGTGGAAGTCAACGGTATTAACGCAGCCGATTTTAACGAGCAAATCACAGTGAACTACGGCGGCTCAACCATCAACTTCAGCGTGCTTGATTTTGCAGGTATTGTTTTGAGAGACGGCAGCGGTGCTTCCGCAGCATTGCAACACTTTGCAAAGACTTTGGTTGTTTACAACACCAATGCACTTGCATTCTTTGGTAACTAAAGGAGGGAGACAAACCATGAAAAAATTGAACTATACACAACCGGAAATGGAAATGGTTAAGTTTGGTGTTAGTGATGTCTTGGCAACCTCCGGCGTTACACCGGGTTACAATCCCGAAGCAATCGAAGGCGGCGGCTGGGTTGTCGGACCTAACTCTTCCGGCAACGACCAAGGCTTCGCTTTATAATTAATGAAAAGGCGGGCTGTCTTGCAATTGCAGGGCAGCTCGTTTGCTTTTAGTTCCCGATAAAAAAGTTCTTGACATTCAAAATATATGTGGTAGAATTATATCGAACATTTGTTCGATATAATTCTTTTTTGCGTGAGAGTCTTACATCAAAACAGCAGGGTAAACCGTCCCTCGGTCAAGGGACACCCGCCTGTTTTATGTGCCGACTCTTTTCCTTTTTATTTGCTAAAACCACTATAGGTTTCGACAAGGTTCCCGAATAAATAACAATCTTGTTATTGTATATTATGATGGCACCTATCTTTCAAACGGCGGTCATTTTTACTTAGAGATTGCGAGATAAGTCCCCCTATTAATTATCAATTTAGAAAGTATTTTTTACTGCTGATTGCAAGATACATCCCCCTATTAATTTCATAAGATAGCAGTAAAATAAGCGGACAAAAATGGAACTACCTATCGAGATAATGGGTAAGATAACCTATGCGTTTAAGTTACCGTTAAAAAGTGTCTGCGTTATCGTAGCAAGCAGACCCTTTGTGCCACAAACGGTAGCTTGAACGCAACAATTCAAAATTGATTGCGTTGCCGTAGCGAGCAGACTGTTTGTGCCACAAACAGTAAATGCCGCTACGAAGGGGCACCCTTAAACCCGTTCAAAGAGAAGTTTAGTTTTCATTTTTTTAGCAGTAGGTTTTAGGGAGTCTCTCCCTAACGAATTACCGTTTTTTGTCAATTTGTGGACATAAACGGTCTGCTCGCTACACTGACGCAACGCAAATTTGCGTTTTTGTTTTTCGGTTGGTTTTTATCAAAAAATTTTTTGTTTTGAAAAAATTTTTTAAATAATTATTTCAAAGTTTTAATAAAAATCTCATCAAAAAATGAAGGAGGAATGAGTATAAAAAAATGAAATATGAAGTGTCTTTATCTAAAAAAGAATTTGAAATGCTGGAGAAGTTTATTGACGAATTGTATGAGCAACTACATCGAATGAGCGAGGAAGAATTAAAGCAATGGTATATCGATAACGCAGCGCTTCCACCGTTTGAAAAAGAAATTGATGGAACAGTTTATACCGTCAATAGTCATTACTCTGTGACAAAAAAAGAAGCGCTTTTACAAAAGTCGGTACGCTTATTAGGACTTAAAATCTTTCTTGATAACAAATACATTGAATCCTCACGCTGAATATGTTATGATGATCACACCTACAAACAAACATATTCGGCTGTAGAAAGGAGACAGATGAAAAAACAAACAGACCGAATAGATGCTCTGTACTGTCGCTTGTCACGAGATGATGAACAAGACGGCATGTCAGGCTCAATTAAAAACCAACAAGCAATACTCGAAAAGTATGCAAAAGAAAACGGCTTTGATAATTACCGCGTGTTTATTGACGACGGTTGGTCGGGAACAAACTTTGCTCGCCCAGCGTTTATGGAAATCATGGAGCTTGCCGAGCAAGGAATGATTCGCACATTGATTGTCAAAGACCATTCCCGTCTCGGAAGAAACCGGCTCGTTGTCGGTCAACTATTGGAAGAAGATTTTGACAGACTCGGTGTCAGATACATTGCCATTATGGATAACATCGACACGGCAAAAGGCATCAGCGACTTGGTGCCGATGCAAGATTTGTTTAACGAATGGCACGCAAAAAACACAAGCCAAAAAGTGCGCAATGTTTTCAAAAGCAAAGGCAATTCCGGTAAACACTTAACGACCAATCCTCCGTTTGGATATATGAAAAATCCCGACGAACCGGACAAGTGGATTATTGATGAACCGGCAGCAGAAGTTGTGCGTGAAATCTTTGCACTGTGTATTCAAGGTTATGGTCCTTCACAAATTGCAAAGCAATTAAGTGCAAAGCAAATTATGACACCGACGGAATATTGGTGCAGCATTGGCAGAAAGTGTGCGAAGCCACCGGCGAAAGAACATCAGTGGGTTTCCGCTACCGTTGCGGAGATTTTGGGCAAACCGGAATATGCCGGGCATACAGTCAATTTTAAAACGACAAAAAAATCTTTCAAAAACAAAAAGACAATTCACAGACCGCAGAGTGAATGGAAGGTGTTTAAGAATACTCACCCTGCTATCATTTGTCAGGAAGATTTTGATTTGGTGCAGCAGTTGCGCAAGAACAAGCGCAGACCAAACCGCACGGGAATTGTCAGTATGTTTTCGGGACTTATGTTTTGTGCCGATTGCGGTGCTAAACTCTATTATAGTTCCACAAATAATTACAAAAAAGAACATGCCAATTTCTTTTGCTCCAACTTTCGTAAAGACCCCAATACATGCTCGATGCACTATGTTCGGGAAAAAGTTATTTATGATTTAGTGTTGGCAGACTTGCAACGAGTATGTGCGTATGTCACTTCATATGAAGCCAAATTTGTGAAGGTTAGAGAAGAAGGTCTTGCACAAGATAGGCGTAGAGAATTAGCGGCAAAAAAGCGCGAAGTTGAAAAAAGCAAAAAGCGCATTGCCGAAATTGACAACCTGATTCTAAAATTGTATGAAGATAATGCAAAAGGCAAATTAACAGATGAACGATTTGCCACAATGTTGGTGGCACTTGAAACAGAACAAAAGGGCTTGAAAGAAGTACTTCCGCAAATGGAAGATGAATTGCAGACACAAGTTGATCAAAAAGAAGGCATTGAGCTTTTTATCAAAAAAGTAAAAGCAATGAGCAAGCCCACCGCGTTGACTGCTGAATTAGTCAATGACTTCATTGAAAAAATTGTTGTTTCAAAGCCTGTTTACATTGACGGCAAACGCCACCAAACCATTGATATTTACTACAATGGGGTCGGCATGATTGAAGAATTGACGCCGGATGAATTTGCAGAAAAATTCATTCAAGGAAAAATCAAGAAGCCGGAAATGTGGCAAGAAGAAAAAGAAATAAAAGAAAAAACAGCATAGTCAAAGACTATACTGCTTAAACTTGAGGCGCGCCTTGGGTTACACCCTCTTTATTGAGGGTGCCCCAAGGCACCTTTTATTCTTGCGCATTCGCTAAAAACGCTTTTGTCACTTCACTTTTGGGGTGTTCAAACACTTCTTCGGGCGTGCCCATTTCTTCAATAACGCCCTTTGCCATAAAGATGACTTTATCCGAAACATTTTGGGCAAAACCCATTTCGTGGGTGACCACAATCATTGTCGTATCGGAGTCTTTTAAACCTTTAATAACCTTAAGCACTTCACCGGTCAATTCCGGGTCGAGCGCCGAGGTCGGCTCATCAAAGCACAAGATATCCGGCTTCATTGCCAGCGCTCTTGCTATTGCCACTCTCTGCTGCTGCCCGCCGGAGAGCATGCAGGGGTAATAGTCCGCTTTATCCGAAAGTCCCACGCGCGCGAGCAGCGCATCGGTTTCCGCTTCAATCTGCTCCTTGCTTTCGAGCCCCATTAACTTCGGGGCAAGCATAATATTCTCTTTTGCCGTATACTGCGGGAAGAGGTTAAACTGCTGGAACACCAAGCCGAAATGCAATCTCTTAAGGCGAATGTCTTTTTCTTTGTGCTTGGATTTGTCCGCCCCATCAAACATCACTTCGCCGTTGACCGTAATGGTGCCTTCTTCGGCAAATTCGAGCGAATTCAGGCAGCGCAGCAAGGTTGTTTTGCCGCCGCCGGAAGAGCCGATAATCGAGAGCACTTCGCCCTTTTCGAGGGTAAAGCTGACACCTTTTAATACAGCGTTGGTGCCAAAGGATTTGCGCAAATTTTTTACTTCTAATACTGTCATCACTTTGCCCTCCTACACCTTATAATAATCGAGCTTCTTCTCGATTGCACCAAACAGCAATGTCAGAATGCCGTTAAAGAGCAGGAAGAAGACGCCGGTGTAAAACAGCGGCCATATCATACCGCGCGCCGTAAAGCGATCGGCTACCATAATAATTTCCGCCACGGCAATCACGCGCGCCAGAGAAGTATCTTTGACCAGCGTAATGATTTCATTGCTCATAGGTGGAATAATTTTTTTGACCACCTGCATAAGAACCACTTTAAAAAATATCTGTTTTCGGGTCATTCCGAGCACCATACCCGCCTCGTGCTGCCCCACAGGGATACTCTCAATACCGCCGCGGTAAATCTCCGAGAAATAGGCAGAATAATTAATCACAAACGCGATGAGCGCTGCGGTAAATCGGGTCTTGAGCGGTGCATCAAACACAATGCCCGGCACAAAGAAAACAATAAACAGTTGCAACATCAGCGGCGTACCGCGAATAATCCAGACAAAAGTCTTTGCCAACCACCGAATCGGCGGTATTTTTGACATGGAGCAAAAACTCAATAACAGCCCGAGCGGTAAAGAAAATGCCAATGTTAAACCGAAAAGTTTTAAGTTTTCAAAAAAACCGCTTAACAGGTCGCTGGTAATTGTTGAAAAATCCATAAATATACCCTCAAGTAACAAATAAAGCGGGCGGAGAATGCATCACCGCCCTCTTTTAAGGTTTATCGTGTGAATTATTTTACCAATTGCTGTACAAGATTGTACTTGGTAGCAATTTGTTTGAGTGTGCCGTTTTTCAGGAACTGCTCGATGATTTCGTTCACTTTAGCGGTGACATCGCTGCCCTGGCGGAACGCTACACCATACTGCTCGTCTGCAAAAGATTTATCCACAAAGGCAAGATCTTTATAATCGGAGTTCTCACCGAGTGTGCCGAGATAGGTGACATAGTCAATAACGGCTGCATCCGCTGTGCCTGCCTTGACTTCCATCAATGCACTCTTCATATCCTGCACAGCAACATAGGTGGCTTTACCGAAGAAATCCGCATATTCTTTGTCGGCAACAATTTCTTCACCGGCGGACTCTTTTTCGGCGACAACGGTCTTACCGTCTAATGCGCCGGGTTTTGCAAAGGATTGCACATTTTCTTTCTTGGTAACAATTACCTGCTTGTTGTTCATATAGGGAGAGGTAATCGACATGGTTTCCTGTCTTTCCGGCGTAATGGTCAAACCGTTCCAGATACAGTCAATGCTCTTGCCGCTGAGTTCCGTCTCTTTTGCTTCCCAAGAAATCTCTTGGAATTTTGCCTTGACGCCTAACTTTTCGCAAACCGCTTTGGCAAAATCCGCTTCAAAGCCGGTCAGTTCTTTATTGGCATCATAGTAATCCATCGGCTCAAAAATGGTAATACCGATTACCATTTCGCCCTTGCCTTGGATGTATGCCAAATCGGACTCTGCTGCAGTTGTTTCTGCTGCTGTTGTCGTTTCATCCGTTTTCTTGGAAGAGCACGCTGCGAAAGAGAGCAACAATGCTGCTACCAAAACAATCGCTAAAATCTTTTTCATTTTCTTTCTCCTTTTCTTTACCGCCTCTATAAGCGGTTTCGTGTGTTATCATTATACTTTATTGTGCTAAAGTTGTAAAGTGCTACTTTCAACTTTTTTAATTTTTGGCAAATTTGGCGGGCTTGAGAGACAGAACTGCCGCCTTTTTTGGCAATTTGCCTATAAAATAATTATTTCTTATATAAAATTACCGCAGCTCGTGCCCGGCTGCGGTAGTCAGACTGTCGAAAAAGTGGCTGAAACCACACGGATTTATAAATCAGAACACTTTTTTGCTTTTCTCGACAGTTCCTAAATCGTTTTTAGTAAGAAAAAAATATAAAGTAAATGCTATTAGAAAATCGCCGTTTTTTACCGATATAACGGCG
>JAFRJB010000005.1 GCA_017432485.1 Clostridia bacterium | reverse complement strand
ATCAGTAAAAAACGGCGATTTTCTAATAGCATATGCTTGTATTTTTCTCTTACTAAAAACTATTTAGGAATTGTCGAGAAAAGCGAAAAGTGTTCTGATTTATAAATCCGTGTGGTTTCAGCCACTTTTTCGACAGTCTGAAAGGCTATGCTATGCATAGCCTTTTCATTTTTTCTTTTTATTTCAATGCCAAAGCAACAACATTAAATACCGCCGAAACAATGAACGAAACACCTGCTATAATAGCAATTACCGCCTGGCTTTGGCGCACAAACAGCAACATTACCACACCGGCAATGCTCAACACAATGCCCATGATTAAAATTGCAATCCACTGCTTAATACCGTTGCGCTTATCGCAGGCAGCAAAGTAAATCATCACAACGCCGCTGATAAAAATGATAATTGCAAACACATATACCGCAAAATCGGCAATTATCTTGGGTTTACACAAGAAGAATATGCCGATAATCGCCTCTACAATGCCGAAAATCAAGCTCGGCAACCATGCTTTACCTTTACTTGCAAAAAAGGCAATCACGGTTACTACGCCCAAAATCAGCAGCATGCCGCCGCCTATGTAACCGAGCAAGTCAAAGATATTGTTGCGCGCAACAATAAATACGATACCTGCCAAGAAGCTGATACAAATGTAAGCAATTCTTGCCATGAGGTTGTCGCGCTTCTTTTTTTCGCTTTTCTCGGTAAAATCCACTTTGACAATTTCATTGTCTTCTACCTTGTTGAAATTTTCATTTGCCATGTTTCCATCCTCCAAAAATGCGTTTGAAGAAAGAGGGCTTTTGCTCCTGCTCCTGCTCTTGCGCTTGCTCCGCCACCGGCTGCGGCGGTTCAAAAAATGCCACAATTTCTTCTTCTTTATCTAAGGCGATATTGGCGCCTTTTTTATAAATTAATTTACCTTTACCCACATCAAAGGCTTTAAAATCACCCACATCAAGGTTAATATTAAAATCACTCTGTGCAATCTGCAGGTTCAGCAGCTCATACTGCACCAAATCACTGGCGCGCTTGAGCACCTTCACGGCGCTTTTAGAAGCAAAGCCGCTCTTATTCGGGCGCATGGTCAGGCTCATCACCTTTTTGGCGCCGAGGTCTTTGAGCGGTTCGACCGGCAGATTCATCATTGTGCCGCCGTCAATAAAATGGTAGCCCTCGTATTCACCGGCGCTAATCACACCCGGAAACGCACAAGAAGAGCGAATTGCCGCGCTAATCGGTGTATCATACAGCACAATCGCATCGCGCCGCGGCATAAAGTTTTTCACATTGGTAAAGTAAGTGACTTTGCACAAATCAAATTCGCAGGCGACAATGACCAAAGGCTTCGGAATATCGGCAAGGGTCTTCACCCCGTACTGCGCGAAAAACTCATCTAACACCGCAAGAATTTGATCGCCGTCAACCATACCGTTGATTTTGTTCTTCGTCGGTTTTAACATATCCAAATCGGGTCTTGAAAAGACCTTATTTTGAGTAAAATTATTTTCAAACTGCTGAAATTTATCGTAAATTTCCTGTGCACTGCAGCCAAGCGCAAGCAGCGTTGCCACAAATGAACCGATAGAGGTGCCTGCAATCATATCCGCTTGATAGCCGTGCTTGTCAAGCATATCCAGCACCCCGATTTGGGCATACCCGCGCACACCGCCGCCGGCGAGCGCCAGCCCTACAGGCTCTTCGGGCAGTTGAAATTCACTCAGATACGGCATGTATTTTCATCTCCTAATACACTTTTTTAATCACTTGGAGCAAGCTGTCGCTCCCGTCGGCATCCTGGGAGAGTTCCCATATCATAATGCCGCCGTATTTTTTGGAAAGTTCGGCTTTTTTTTGTATAGTTTCTTTCCCATTATACGCATAGCCGTTGGAATAATCACTGTTTTTGGCGGAAGCATCGTTTTTGAGAATGTTGCGGTACGACATTCCGGAGCTCCAATCCATCGCGCCGGAGGCATTGTAGCGGTAGCCATAAAACGGCACACCCAAAATCAGTTTGTCTTTTTTAATGCCGCGTTTTTCGTAGTGCTGCATTTCGCTGACAGCGTATTCATACTTCGAGTGATTTTCTCTGTCGCCGTCATTATCATACGCCATGACCATCACATAGTCAAAGTCCTGCAGCACTTTATCGCTCATATTGTCCGAATACCAGGTGGCAACCGCCGCCGTTAAAAGCAGCTTATTTTTATCGCACTGTTTGCGCAGCGCCGCCATCCAATCTTCAAAATATTCCCACGCCGGGCTCGAAGCGATAAATTCAAAATCGACATCTACGCCGTCAAATTCATACTTTTGGCAAAAGTCAATAATCTGCTTGTTAAAGCTCTCAATCCCCGCCGGATTGCCGCGCATGATTTTATTATAGTTCGTGCTCGAAATCGAGCCGCCACCGAGTGAAAGCACGGCTTTAACGCCATTATCGTGGCACTTCTTGACAATCTTGCGAATGGTTTCATCGCTCATTTCCAGATAGAGCGTACCGCTATCATTGGGATTGGCAAAAGCAACATTCAGATGTGTGAGCGCCGCAAAATCCACGCGGTCGACCGCATCGGCGGAATAGTAAGGTAAATAACCCACCACATAACCGGCAAGGTGCTTCTTTTTTTGACTGCTCTTGGGTGTGAAAATCGCAACACCGATACCAATCACCACGGCAGCCGCCAAAATGATGCTGATAATCCGGATGCTTTTTTTATTTTTTTCAATAAAATTCTTATTCAATGTCAATATCGATTTTTCTGTCTTTATAATAATAAATTTTGTCGTTTTCGTTAATGTCTCTCAACACCCTGCAAGGGTTGCCGACTGCAACAACATTGGCAGGAATATCCTTTGTAACCACACTGCCGGCACCGATGACGCTGTTTTCACCAATACTCACACCCGGCAAAACAATCGCGCCGGCACCAATCCACACACCGCTTCCGATATGCACCGGCAGATTAAACTGATACACTTTGCGGCGCAGCTCCGGCAAAATCGGGTGTGCCGCGGTACAAATGGTCACATTGGGTCCGAATTTCACCAGGTCTCCGACATAAATTGCCTCGTCATCTACCAAAGTTAAGTTAAAATTCGCATAGATATGTGCCCCAAAATGCACCTTCTTGCCGCCGAAATTGGCATGGAACGGCGTTTCAATATAACAGTCTTCACCGATTTCGGCAAACATCTCTTTGAGTAGCGCCTGTTTTTTTGCCTGCTCGCTCGGCTTGAGTGCATTGTAGTCAAATAGCTTATCTAATCGCACTAATTGCTCTGCGGCAAGCTCCGGATCTTCGGGAAGATATAACAACCCCTGTTCCATCCTCTCGCGCTCAGTCATCCAATTTCTCCATAATTGCATCCACTGCCGCTTCAATATCGTCGGTATCGGCAAGTTCCACCGTTCCCGCATCGACCATTTTGGCATTGACCGGTTTAATCGGCAGCTGCGCAAGGACATCCACGCCCAAATCTTTGGCAACTTCTTCTAATTTGCTCTCCCCGTAGAGGTAATGCTTTTTGCCGCATTCATCGCAGGTGAAGTAACTCATATTTTCAACAATGCCCAAAATCGGCACATTCATCAGTTTTGCCATCTTATAGGCTTTTTTAACAATAAGGGTCACCAAATCCTGCGGGGTGGTCACCACCACAATACCGGCAATCGGCAGCGATTGGAACACGGTCAGCGGCACATCGCCGGTGCCCGGCGGCATATCCACAAACATATAGTCGATATCGCCCCAAACCACATCGCTCCAAAATTGCCCGATCACACCGCTGATAACGGGACCGCGCCAGACAACGGGGTCATCCTCATTTTCCAGCAGCAGATTTGTGCTCATCAGCTCAATACCGGTTTTGGTCGTTGCCGGTAAAATACCGAACTCGCTTTGCATAATTCTGTCATTGACACCAAAGGCTTTGGGAATAGAGGGGCCGGTAATATCGGCATCCAATATTGCCACACTCTTGCCCTTATTGTGCGCGGCAACGGCGAGCAGCGAGGTCACCAAACTTTTGCCCACACCGCCTTTACCGCTGACAACGGCAACGACATGCTTAATGTTGCTGTTTTCATTTTGTTCCATTATCAAATCTTTCGGGTCTTGGCGAGAAGCACAGTTCTCGGAGCAAGACGAACAATCATGCGTGCATTCTGACATTTCTTTATCTCCTTATTGGTTAGTTTTGTGTTGGAAGGTGGGTACATACTTTTCAAGCGCTTTTACCACACCGGCGCTGTCGTTTTTATCGCTGGCGCGTTTGAGCGCGGCAAGCCCCGCTTCCAATGTTTCATCGTCAATATCAATTTGTGTACCGATAAAGACTTTTTGGTTATCGGTTTTCTGCAAGCCTTCTTCGCTCATTAAGAGCTCTTCATACAGTTTTTCGCCCGGCCGCAAGCCCGTGAAAATAATATCCACATCTTCATATGGCTTTTTACCGTAGACCTTAATGAGATTTTCGGCAAGTGTTAAGATTTTAACAGGCTCGCCCATATCCAGCACGAAAATTTCGCCGCCGTGGGCAATCGAACCCGCGGTCAAAATCAGCGAAACCGCTTCGGGAATGGTCATAAAGTAGCGAATGATATCCGGGTGAGTGATGGTGACGGGTTTGCCGCTCTCAATCTGCTTTTTAAAGAGCGGAATGACCGAACCGTTGGAGCCCAGCACATTGCCGAAGCGCACCGCCACATATTCCGTGTTTTGCTTGGTGCGGGAGAAATTTTGCACAATCATTTCGCAATAGCGCTTGGTCGCGCCCATCACATTGGTGGGATTGACCGCTTTATCGGTCGAAACGAGCACAAATTTTTTAACCTTATATTCATCACTCAACAGTGCGACATTGTAGGTGCCGAATACATTATTTTTCACCGCTTCTTCGGGTGAAGTTTCCATCAGCGGCACATGCTTGTGCGCCGCCGCGTGGAACACCAGTTCCGGGTGATAAGCTTCAAAAATGCGCTGCATCTTTTTTCTGTCACGCACAGAGGCAATGAGCACTTTCAAATTATCGCTGTTGGCAATGCCGTTCATAATCAGCTCCTGCTGAATATCATAGGCATTGTTTTCATAAATATCCACAACGAGCAGTTTGCTCGGTTTGTACTGCATAATTTGGCGGCACAGCTCGCTGCCGATGGAACCGCCGCCGCCTGTGACCATACACACCTTGCCGGCAATAAAACCGGAAAGTTTGGTCGTATCCAGCTCCACAGGGTCTCTGCCAAGTAAATCCTCGACATTGACTTTCGTCGTTTGGTTCAAAATGGACTTGCCGGTGATTAAAGAAGAAACCTCCGGCACCACTTTAACTTCGCACTTGGTTTCGGCGCAGACCTCCAAAATTTCCGCCTTGCGCTTGCTCGGGCAGCTCGGAATGGCAAAAAACACCACTTCTACACGATACTTTTGGCAAATTTCTTTTAAATCAAAACTTGTGCCCAAAACATAGTAGCCGTTGATTTTTTCATTAATTTTATTTAAATCATCATCGACATAGCCGACCAAAGTGTAGCTGAAATCTTTTTTACCTTCCTTGCGGGCATTGGTAATTTCCAGCGCCAAAATTCTGCCTGCATTGCCGGCGCCGATAATCAGCGCACGCTTCATCATTTCATTTTGCCCGGCATTGACCAGGTATATGAAATAATACTTGGCAAACACACGAATAAGCACAATGAGCATAATGCTGAATATACAACTGACCACGCAAAATGAGACAGTCGCCACATCAAAATTATGATAACTGCTCAGTCTCCAAAAAATAATGACCACAAAAAACAGCACACTACCGATAAAGACTTCCACCGCACAGGTGATGTAATCTCGATAAGAAATCAGTTTCCATGCTTTGCGGTATTCCCCGCCGATATAAATGCACAAGAAGCAGAGAGCGGCATAAACGAGTGCCATTTTAACCACTTCCGACGTGGAGATGGTAACCGGCAAAAACTTATGCACCAAATATGCGGCAAAAGCATTGGAAACTAATAAACTGATGATGTCAAAAAACATGACCAGCATCTTTTTGTGAGAAATTTTTGTTCTCATAATCATACCCCTTTATAGCATTAGAATGTCTGGGTTTTCTATGCGCGCAATGGCGGCACTTACTGCGCTTTCATTTGCGCAAACAGATTGTCCGCCTCCTGTTTGTAGCGCGCGCAACAATAGGCATACGCCATCACGCAAAGTGCATCCGCAAGTCGCTTGGCGGCACCCTTGCGCGGCTCCTTGTAGTCTTTAACGGTATCTGCCACCAGCGCGGGAATTTCTTCTAAAGAAGGAATGGCATGATTGGTTTTGGAAATGGTCTGGCAGAAGTAATCATACATCAGTTCTTCTTTTATAATATCATCGCTTTCATCGTTGGCGCTGCCGTTGACAAGCGCCATCAAGTCACCGATGCTGTCAATCTTCATCGCATCTCTGAGCGCGGAAATAAGCAAAATGCGCGCTAATTGGCGCTCATAATACTTTTTGCAAACCGGTCTTGCCACAAAGCCCCGCTTCACCCAATTTTGAATGGTGGAAGGTTCTAAACCGGTAATGGCGCACACCTGCGAAAGAGTTAAGCCGTTTGTGGCGCGAATAAGCGGCACAAACATTTCAAACATACCGTTGTTTTCGGCAATCGGGAGTGTGGTTCCCGGAATAGTCTGATACTGCATAACTGCCTCCTGAGAAATTGTTTTATTGATTATATCACAGGTTCAACTGACTTGCAAGTAAAATAAAAATTATATATAGATAAGGGTGACTTCCTTTACTGTGGGAAGTCACTGATAAAACAGGGTGGACTCTGTCCACCCTGAAACTGTTCCCTATCGCCTATTTGCCCGCGTTCACAATCGCGGCATAGGTTTCTTCCGGTATCATCGGTGCGCCGATCTGCTCTGATAAAGCGGCATCAATATTGCCGCTTTGAGCATACTGCCTGCCCGCTTCTTTGACCAACTCCAGGCGCGGGGCAGTCACCTCTGCCGCCTCGGGTGCATTGAACATCGGGCTTTGCGGAATAGTAATCACCGTGTGATTGGCGGAAAACATCAGTTTAAACTGCGCGACGGCGGGCTCGAAATTATGCTTGCTGTTGGGAAAACCGCAGCCGCAAATCATCAAATAGCGCAGTTTAGTAAAATTTGCCTGTGCCACATGCTCGTAACGCTCCCCGACCTTTTGCATTGCCATGCTCGAAAGCGGCAGGGTGCGATCAATGAGTGCCTTGAGGTGCGCGGGCATGCCGTAGCCGTAAAGCGGGAAACTGAAAAGCAGCAAATCGCTCTCTAAAATTTTCTCTAAAATCTCACGCATATCATCCCGGTGCACACAGCTGCCGCCGTTGTGCATACAAGTAAAACAGCCGCGGCAATATTCTATATTCTTATCAATAACATCAATGAGTTCTATTTCCTGTTTTTGAGCCTGCTGCATTCCCTCTAAAAAGGCGCGGGTGATGTGCATGGTATCGCTTTTTTCTTTTTTCGGGCTGCCGTTAAAAACTAATATTTTCATTCTGATTCCCCTTTTTGATGCGTAATCCAATTATCTAAAAACCGCATTTGTTCCGGCGTATGAAACCAATGCTCGCCACCCTTCATAATCGTGAAGCTGGCGCCGGTTTGGGCGGCAAAGGTTTTCATTGCCTGTAGCGAAGTTAAAGTGTCTCTTTCACCATAGAGAATGGCGGTGGGTACGTGCCAGCGCAGCGGATGAGCGCGCACAAAGCAGAGATATTCCCACGACAAATCCTCCCCGAAGGCAGTCGAAATCGTGCCCTGCTCTTGCAGCTGCGCTTCGCTGACCTGCGCAGCGCGCATCAAGTCGCCGATGAGTGCTTCCATATCCACCACCGGTGAAATAAAAAAGGCACGTTTGAGATACGGCTCAATGTGCGCATGCATGGCAAAATACGCACCGATGCTGTTGGCAATCAAAATAATATCGCAATTTTCATAATATACCGCTTCAACCGCTGCGCGGATTTCCTCCCCCGCTTCCCACGGGGTGTTGGAGCGGTAGTCAATGCCCGTGACCTCGCAAGCGGGGAAAAGTGCCTTGTAGTGCGCGCTCTCATAGGCAGTACAGGCATTATACAAATCCGGTTTCTATTCGCTGCTTTGCCCTCAAATTTCGTTAAAAATACTCGCAATACATACAAGTATTGACTGCGTTTTTTGCCTTATTTAAGAACAAATCAGCAGAATATAAACTGCATAGCACTTAAAATCCTGATAGTTAAGATGAATTTAAGTGTTTGAGAACGCCGATTGGCTGGCGCCAATCAAGTTAGAAAACGCTAAAATTCGCTTAAATAGCGGATTTTAAGCGGGTTTATTTAATACCTGTACTGCCTGTGCCGCCCTTGCCGTGCACATAAAGCACCGCGGTGGTGCGGCTTTTAAGCCACGCCTGCTTTGTCAGGCAGGTAATATGCTCGGTGCGCACATCGTGCATCAGTTCCCAAAAGATATTTTCGCGGGTGCATTGGTAAATAAAGCCGCATTTTTCCTGCACTCGTTTTGACTTTTCGTTGCCCTCAAAATACCCGCACCAGACTTTTTGTAAATTCAAATCTTCAAACGCGCGGCGCAAGAGTGCGCGCACAGCTTCGGGCACCAAACCCTGCCCCCAATAGGGCACACCAAGCCAATACCCGATTTCCCCTTCATTTTGAGGCAAATCGATATTGCTCGCCGCACCGATTAACAAGCCGATACTGCCGATGGCTTTGCCGGTCTGTTTGTCAATAAGCGCATAGGTCTCGGGCGCCGCAAGCACGGTGCGAATAATCTCGCGGCTGTTTTCCACGCTCGTATGCACCGGCCACCCCGCAATCGGCCCGACACGCGGGTCTTTGGCGTAGGTATATAAATCCTCGGCATCCGTTTCTTCCCACGGGCGCAGGACTAATCGTTTTGTTTGCAATATCATATTCTTACCTCATCAATGCCCCTTGTGCTTTTCTTTCTTCTTTTCTTGCTTAAGAGAAAACTTTTTCTTTTTTTGGGCATCTTTAAGCGCTTTGGCACATTTTTTGCGCGCTGCTTTATTCTCTTCATACTGCTTTTGCAGTGCCTGTTGCGCTTTCGTGCCGCGAAACGGCGTTTCCAGCGCTTTTTCGGCGGCGCGCTGTCGCCGCTTGGGGTTGTCGGCAAAATGCTTGACGGGCGCCTGTATCGCCTGTGTAAACGGCAAAGTATTATAATGCCTTAAAATGAAGGCTTCCACCTGCGCATCGGTCGGCTCGGCGCCGAAAGTGACTTTCGCCACAGAATACCGCTTACCATCAACTCTTTCAAACACACCAACCCAGAATGGTTCCTCAAAGAATATGGTTAACTTACTTTGCATCTCTATTTCCCCGCAAACTGTTGCACTGCACCGATGACTGCCAAGTGCAGCGGGTAGTAAATATAAAAGACCCATTTCATCACTCGATTGACTGTCGGGTTGTTGCCGCGCTTGCCGTTGTACAGCCATATCACGGGGATAGACAGTGCTGTGGCGAGCTGTATAATACCATACACTACATGAATCGAAAGACAATACACAAGCGCAAAGGCGCTCATAAACACCATCATTCCCGCCATTTGCATTTTGAAATTGCCCCGGTTGGTACCGATGACAACAATGCACAGCGCCGCTACACAACTCCAATCTGCCGGAAAACTCAGTACACAAATAAGCATACACAGCAGCATCTGCCCAATGCCTTTGATTTTTCGGCTGTGGATGATGCGCAACATCACCAACCCCCACGCCAGCGACCACATCACACTTGTCTGATTGAAAACATTGCCGTAATAAAACGGAATAAAGGATTTCCAATCGATAAACTCGGCAGAAGCCAACACATACGCAAAGTGTGAAATGAACGAAAATACAAATAAACGCGCCGTGTATTTTCGCATATCTCTTGTGTAGTGGTAGCCCTCCGCAATACAATAGCACATAATCGGGCAGGTCAGGCGGCCGATAATGTGCAACAAAATCGGCAAAGGTTTGAGCACAAAACCGGGAAAGACCGCCCACGCAATGTGATCCGCCGTCATCGCAACAATGGCAATGAGTTTGATTTGATTGGAGTTAAGACATTTTTGCAATTTCATGGTTCTACCAAATAAAAGGAATGACCTTATATTTTACTCTCTGCTTATATGCCGCGTAGCCCGGAAGTTCTTTTTCGAGCACCGCTTCTTCGTTACGGATGCGCTTAGCAATAATCGGGATGTAGGCGAGCATAATGACAAAAGAAATCACACTGCCGAGCACCAGCGGCATGGAAAGGAAGAGCAGAACCGTACTCAAATACATCGGGTGGCGGACAATGCCGTAGAGCCCGGTGTCAATCACTTCTTGGTTTTCCTGCACTTCCACCGTGCGCGAAAGGTAGGTGTTTTCGCGTAGCACCTCGGCATAGAGCGCATAGGCGAGTAAAAACACACCCGCCGCTATATAGACCGCCCAATGCGGCAGCACGAGCCGGGAAAAGCGGAAATTAAGCCCTGCCACAATAAACGCCGCGGGAAACATCACGGCACTTAAGGCGAGTACCGCCTTTTGCTCGCTTTGTTCTTCTTTGGCATCTAAGCGCTTTTTGAGCAACTCCGGGTTTTTAACCATCAACACAATACCGGCGCCAAACATCGGAATAAATAAAATGCCTAAAAACAGCCACCCCTGCCAAAACCGCAGGCTCCCTGCGGGCACAAAAAGTAATGCGCCCACAAGCAGCAGCCCGAGCAAAAATTTGCCGATAGCTTGTAAAATCAGTTTTTTATTCATCGCTTTTTCCATACTCCATTGGTGTAAAACGCAAGCCGTTAACTACCTGCTCTTTGTCGGTTTCGACAAAACCTAATTTATGATAGATTTCCACAGCATAAGGCGAGGCATTGACTGTCATCCCGGCTTGTTTGGCACTTTCAAATAACTGCCTGCCAATACCCTGCCTTTGATAGCGCGCATCGACAAAAAAGAGCGCAATATGTTTACCTTCATTTCTTGTCGCCAACACGCCGACCAAGCGCTCCTCCTTAAAAGCGCCGTAAAAACACAGTGCCGCCAAATAACTTTCACTGTGAATGCTTTTGTGAAATTCCTCGACACCTTCTCGGGTGTAGTCGGGCGCTTCGAACTGTAAGAATACCTGCCACGCTAAAGCCAGCGCCGGTTCTATTTCTTCGCTACCGAGCTTTCTGATTCTCATTCTCAACCTCCTGCTCGAAATGCTTCCATGCATAAAATCCGGTGATTGCCTGGCAAAGCCCGAACACAAAGAAACTTGTGGACATCATATTAAATTCAAACATATAAAACTGGATGCAAATCCACAACATCAGTGTAATGCCGAATATTGCGCCGAGAATCACACCGAGCTTTTTCTTTTTGAATAACAGCACCGCCGCTGTCAGGTTGGTGATGCCGTTGACAAGGGTGATTTTGTCTTTCATTTTTGATAGGTTTTTACAAAATGCCGGCTGAAGGCTTCGACCGCGACAAGTGCTTCTTCGGTTCTTTCCGGCTCGCGGTCACACAGGTGAATGAGAGAGGTAATCGGCGCGGTGTAGGCAAAAGCGAGCATCGCAGGGTCATCGCCGCGCAAAAGCCCCTTTTCCATCATGCCCGCAAAGACAGGGGTGAAAATATCCTGCAACCCGGTTAAGAAGTGTTTTGTAGCAAGTTCTTTGGCGCGCGCATCGCGAAACTGCTCTATGGCGAGCAGCTTTCTTGTCATCACAATCTTTTCATCGTGCACCGTAAAATCGACCATGCGCATTGTCATGGCAACAAGTTCCTCCAAAGAATCCGGCACCGGGGGCAAATGCTCCGCCGAGCCGAAGTGCGCTTCGTAATAGGCGCCCATTTCTTCGAACAAGGTATCCCAAATTTCTTCTTTACTGCCAAAGTGCTTGTAAAGCGAGGATTTCACCAGCCCGAGCGATGCTGTCAATTCGCGGATATTGGTGCCCGCGTAGCCCTTTTGCGAAAACATCTCCAGTGCTGCCGCCAGGATTCTTTCTTTCGTGCCTTTCGCCATTGTTGCCTCCCGAAAGCTATTAGTGACCGTTCGTTCACTAATAGTATAGTGAACGAACGGTCACTTGTCAAGAACAATCCTAAAAACTCCTATTATCTTATTTAATTTTTATAAGTCGTATTACAATAAAAATGCGTCGCCTGCCCGTTTGATGCTTGACTATCGCCTCCGTCTTCCTTTCTAATAATATGATCAATTGAAATGGAATTCACATGCAACAATCCTCCACAAATAGGACATTTTAGAGCTGCTGGAAAGGCTTGCTTTATGAATACTTCACTTTTTCTGTTCGAGGTAAACTCAACACTCACAGTGTTGTTTTCTTGCTCAATTAGGAATTTTGGATAAGTATTGCTTGCGGATAGTAATGTAATTATGCTTGCTTCAGGTTATATTGCAAGCGTTTTATTATATAATGCAACCGGCTGTTGCGCATTTTCCAACTAAAATGTATTGAGGAAACCGCCAATTTCTGCTACAATAGAGACAACAAATACGGAGGTGATTTCATGAACGTAACCACAGCCGAAAGGCTTTTACAGTTTAGAAAGAAAAACGGCTACTCTCAAGAGGAACTTGCCGAAAAAATCGGCGTTTCCCGCCAGGCAATCTCCAAATGGGAGCGCAGCGAAAGCAGCCCGGATACCGATAATCTGATTGCGCTTGCCAAACTCTATCAAGTCTCGGTAGATGAACTCTTAAATATTCAAACCGATTCTAATGAGATTCCCGCCCCGACAGAGGAAGAGGCGCAAGAACCGCAACCGGAACAACCAGCGCAGGAAGAACAAGATGCAGCGGAAGAAGAAAAGCCTGACTTAAAGCGGCGCAGTGCGGTAAGCGGCGCCATCCTCTGCTGCGGTGTGATTGCATTTCTCTTAACAGGCTTTTTGCTCGATTGGTGGGCGTTTAGTTGGACTTTTATTCTCTTTGCTATTAGTATTAACACCCTTATCGATGCTATCTACACAAAGAAAGCCAATCATTTTGCATACCCGATTCTTGTCGTCGCTGTCTTTTGCCTGATAGGCATTGCCGGCGGCATTTGGCACCCGACTTGGGTACTGTTTATCACCATTCCGCTGTACTATTTCTTATGCGATGTCTTTAAAAAGAAAAAAGGATGAAAAATATGAAAAAGAGTCTTAACGGTCAATGGCAATTCCGGCAGGCAGGCAAGGCGCAGTAACACCGCGCTCGCGTACCGAAAGATTGGAAACTATAAAAACTGTCAAAGAAATCTAACCACAGGGAGAACAAAATGAATGTATTTATGATAATCCTTTGCATGATATTAGCCGCTATTGCTTTACTGTTTATAAGCGGCCTTATCGCAATGTTTTTTGTATTCTTCTTTTCACCGAAATTTGACCGCGCAAATCCGAAGCCCGATGTACTGATGGGAGAAGAGTTTCCCCGCCTCATTCAAGAAACGGATAAACAAACAGCAGTAATTAGAAGTAAGTATGCATATGAAAGTGTTTCTGTTACAAGTGACGACGCTCTCAAACTCTATGCCGATTTTTATATCAACGAGCACCCAAGTGACAACACAATCATTTGTGTTCACGGGTATAACTCCTGCGGTTATTACGATTTTTCGCGGATGGTGGAGCCGATACTTCAAAACGGGTACAACTGCTTACTCATCGACCAGCGCCATTACGGAAAAAGTGAAGGTAAGTTCACGGGATTCGGTATGCTCGAATGCCGTGATGTGCTCAAGTGGATAAACCTTGTCAACGAGCGTTTCCCGGGCGGTAAAATTGTTCTCTACGGTGTTTCCATGGGCGCTGCAACCGTGATGCAGACAAGCAAATTCAATCCCCCGTCGGTAGTCGGTATTGTGGAGGACTGCGGCTTCACTTCCTGCAAAGAGGAATTCGCCGCCACTCTGAAAACCACCGCGCATTTACCGGCGTTCCCGATGATACCTATTCTTTCGTTTTGGTGCAAACTGTTTCTCAAACTCGATCTCAAGAGTGATTCGCGCGACTGCGTTGCGGCAACGAACATACCGATGCTGTTTATCCACGGTACTGCCGATACCTTTATTCCCTATCAAATGTGTGAAGAATGCTATGAAGCATGTCAAAGCGAAAAGCAGATAAAACTGTATGACGGCGCAGGTCATGCGCAGTCACACTTCATACACCCCGCAGAATACGAGCGTGATTTCTTCGAGTTTGTCGAAAAAGTGATATAAAGTTAATATAATTATTCTTAACGATAAATAGTAGAAAGTCACCACCCAAAAAAGGGTGATGACTGCTTTTATCCTGATTTCTATTTGTAGGATTGCCCTCGAAGCGGTTGTCTCGCATTATTTTTATGAAGTTTCCGGCATACGCTGAAAATGAAGTAATGCCTTTTGGCATTATGAAGTATTTTGCTCCCGCAAAAAATTAAGTAAAATAAATTCAAACATATGCGCAGCATACTTCATAGCAACAGCTACTTCATATTCCGCAGGAATACTTCATAAATTCCGTCAGGAATTTATTTCATTGAAAAAGGCTTGCCTAAGCAAGCCTTTTTCTGGAGCTGATAGTCGGACTCGAACCGACGACCTGCGCATTACGAATGCGCTGCTCTTCCGTCAGAAACATTGTCGCCTTGCTCGCTTGGAGCGCTTCGCAATGCTCTGTGTTTCTTCCCCTCGCGCTCTTGCCTTCTTCTGCCACCGGCAGCGGCAAGCCCGCTCGCCCAACTGAGCCATATGATGTTGCTTAATATGCAGGAGTGGCACTAGTAAAAAAGCACTTGCTGAGCAAGTGCTTTTTTGGAGCTGGAGATCGGACTTGAACCGACGACCTGCTGATTTTTCAACAAAACAAAAAACACGCTTTTTCGCTCGAAAAAATGCACTTGCAAAAGCAAGTGCATTTTTGGAGCTGATAGTCGGACTCGAACCGACGACCTGCGCATTACGAATGCGCTGCTCTACCAACTGAGCCATATCAGCGTGTTTTTTCTTTCGTGGAAACTTAGTTGCGCTTCCGTCAGCCTCATTGTCGCAAGGCGTTAAGTTTACCACGATAGTTTGCTTAAAATCCGCTATTTAAGCGCACTTTGCTATTTTAAAACTTGATTGGCGCCAGCCAACCTGCGTTCTCAAATGACAAATTGCATCTTAACTATCCGGATTTTAAGTGCGCAGCAGTTTATTCTCTGCTGATTTGTTCTAAGATAAGGCAAAAAACGCAGCAATACCGGTGTGTATTGCGAGTATTTTTAACGCAATATTAGGGCAAATCAGCGAGAATAAACCAAACTCTCGTGATGAACTTAGCGCCCTCTGCTTGGAGCGCTTCGCAATTCTCTGTGAGGCTTCCCCTCTTCGGCTTTCCTTCATCTCGCACTGCGAGCGGAAAGCCTCATCGCCCAACTGTGCCACTCCAGCATATTTTGTTTTGTATTGCTTTTTTGTCGTGCAATCTATTTTATAAAAAAATTGCTCACTTGTCAACCATATTTTTTTGTGATAAAATATTGGCAATTCATCGAAAGGAGGTGCCGCATGCGCTACAAATGTTTTATTACCGACCATGATGATACGCTTCTTGATTCCACGGTCGAAATTCACTACCCCTGCATGCTCGAATGCTTAGATATGCTGCGCCCCGGCACTCCCTTGAGTTTTGATGAATTTGCGCAGTACAATTTCGATTTGGGCTTTCACGCCTACGCCAACGATGTTTTGCACCTCACAGAAGAAGAAAAACAGCGCCAGGCGGCGCACTGGCACCACTGGGTAGACACACACCATGCTTCCTTCTTTCCGCATGTCAGAGAAGTGCTCACCCGCTTTAAAGAAGCCGGCGGCATTCTGGTTGTTTCTTCCCACAACGAAGAGCGGCACATCTTAGCGGATTTTAAAGATGCCGGCTGCCCTGCGCCCGATGCCGTTTTCGGTTGGGATTTGGATATTGAAAAGCGCAAACCCGCGGTATACACGATTGAGCAAATCGAGCAGCAGTTCGGCATTGCGCGCGAAGAGATGGTGATGCTCGATGATATGAAAATCGGCTACAATATGTGCCAAGCAGCAGGCATTGATTTCATCTTTGCCGACTGGGCAAGAAAGCCCGACACCCTGCGCCGGGAAATGCGGCAGCTTGCCACCTATACCGCCGAAAACTTTTTGGATGTGGAAAACATCCTATTTGGCAAATAAAAAAGAGGGAGAGCGCGCAGAATCTCCCCTATAATAAGTCGATAATAAAAAGGGCTGTTACAGGGGCACCCTCAATAAAGAGAGGTGCGATAAAGAAGGTTTTTGCGGTACAGTTTAGCGACTGTGCCGCTTTTCTTTATGCTGTTTCTTTCTTTTGAAAATTGCCGTTTTCATCTCGCAAGAGTGATTCATCCTCGTCGGGCACATTGAAAACGCCAATTGCCTTGTAATAGATGTCAATTTTTTGTTTTCGCTTTCCACTG
Organism: Clostridia bacterium; assembly: GCA_017432485.1. Taxonomy (GTDB): domain Bacteria; phylum Bacillota; class Clostridia; order Oscillospirales; family Acutalibacteraceae; genus RUG714. The sequence continues at coordinate 1,547 of JAFRJB010000005.1, read as the reverse complement.
CTCTTGTCGGGAGCGTGGACTTCAATTCTGTCAATCAAAGTGTTTACCATTTCCGCTGTCAATTCTTCGGGGTCGGTATATTTGCGAACATTCTTTAAGAATTGTTGCAAGTCATATTGCTGCTGATTATCATCTTCAATCAGGGCTTGCATTTCTTCAATTTCGGCTTTCAACTGTTTTTGCTCGTTTTCATAGTCTGCCGAAAGAATATCAAAGCGCTGTTCGCTGATTCTGCCGGAAACCAAATCCTCATAAAGCCTTTTGAAAAGAAGGTCAAGGTTTTCGCTTCTCGTTTGCAGTTTGCCAATATCCTTCTTCGCTTTTTTGACAGCTTCCATATGCTCGGCATTTGCTTTGTCTACTTCATCTTGCAAAAACACACCTTCATATTCTTGAATGTAGGACAGCACATTTTTTATATGCTGTAAAACAACCTGTTTTAGAATTGTGTGGCGAATAAAGTGGCAGGTGCAAGTGCCGGTGTCATATTTATAATTGGAACAAGAAAAGAAATCGTGTTCTTCACCTTTGACTGTTGTATTAAAATACAATCTGTCTTTGCAATCGTAGCAGAATACTTTGCCCGAAAAAATGGTTGTTCTGCCTGATTTCGTGATGCGGTGTTTATGACTGCGAATCTCTTGAACAATGTCAAAAGTTTCTTGGTCAATAATTGCCGGCTGTGTGTTTTCAAAAATCAACCAACTTTCCTTTGGCGTATCAATTCTGTTTTTGCTCCGAAAAGTTTTCTTGACCGTTTTATTATTCACAGTGCAACCGGTGTAATCTTGCATTTCCAACATCGCCGCAATGGTGTTATGTGTCCAACGGTACGGGTTGTCCGGCAAAGGTTTTCCCGCTTTCATCGCCCAATATGCCGTTGGCTTTAAGATTCTTTCATTCTTCAAGCGAATGGCAATTTGTGTCGGTCCGTAACCGGAAACACAAAGTTTGAATACATAGCGTACAACACTTGCCGCCGCTTCATCAATCACCCATTTGCTCTTATCTGTTTCATCCTTTGCATACCCGAAAGGCGGGATGACCGACAAATGTTTTCCGCTTTCACTTTTGATTTTGAAAGAGGTTTTTATCTTCTTCGCCGTATCTCTTGCATAGAGTTCGTTACAAAAGTTTCTGATGGGCGTCATGTCAAATTCCGTTTGCACGGATGAATCCACATTGTCATTGATAGCAATGAAGCGAACATCATTGTCAGGGAAAACAATGTCTGTGTAAATGCCGACTTGCAAATAGTTTCTGCCGAGGCGGCTCATATCTTTCACAATCACTGTTCCGACTTCGCCGCTTTCGACCAGCGCTTCCAATTCTTTAAAAGCCGGTCGGTCAAAGTTGGTTCCCGAATATCCGTCATCCACAAAGAAACGAATATTTTTGAAGTGATTTTTGCGAGCATATTCATTTAGCAATGTTCTTTGATTGACTATGCTATTGCTCTCTCCCTCTCGTCCGTCATCTTGTGACAGGCGGCAGTAGAGAGCAGTGATTTTTTCGTTATCGAATTGTCTTTTATTCATAAAACTCCT
>JAFRJB010000100.1 GCA_017432485.1 Clostridia bacterium | reverse complement strand
GAAATACGTCAATCAGCTGATGACGCACAGCTGGGGACAAAAGGTTATACGTTTCTATGATCCAGACGGAAATCTGATAGAAGTAGGGACACCGGTTTAACATGGCAAATATCATCACCGGAATCAGAATAGTGCTAAGCATTGCTTTGCTGTTTGTTCCCGTATTTAAGCCGGCGTTTTATGCCTTGTATATTACTGCCGGTGTCAGCGATATACTTGATGGCATCGTTGCAAGAAAAACAAATACTGTCAGTGATTTCGGCTCGAAATTAGATACAGTAGCCGATATGGTTTTGGTGGCGGTATGCCTGATCAAAATGCTTCCGGTGTTGGATATTCCGCTGTGGCTGTATATCTGGATTGCTGTCATCGCGCTGATTAAAGTCATTAACATCATTAGCGGCTTTGTGATACAAAAAAGGTTTGTTGCCACACACACTTTGATGAATAAAGCGACCGGTGTTTTGCTGTTTTTGTTGCCGCTAAGCGCGACATTTATTGATATAAAATACAGCGGTGCGGCAGTCTGTGCCGTGGCAGGCTTTGCCGCGATACAGGAAGGCCATTTCATCCGAACAGGCGACAGAAATCAAAAAGGTTCTAATTCTTGAATATTTATCACGGAAAATTCCATGATTATCATTGAATTTGTGTTGATTATAAAATATAATCAAAATGTAAGCTATTCATTCGATAAGGAGGATCAGTTATGTCAGATTTTTTACCGCGCGGCGGTTGCGTTGAGAACGGAATAAACCCCAAGGCCATTTATGACTTTGTCAAGCGTTCCGAAAGGGAAAATCTCGGAATCGATTCATTTATGGTTATAAAAGGCGGCACAGTCGTCGCAGAGGGCTATCACGGCCCTTACACAAACCTTACCCCTCACGTGGAGTTCTCTCTTTCGAAATCCATCACGGCAACGGCACTCGGCTTTGCTGTTGCGGAGGGCAAGATTCACCTTAATGACTCGATCTGCAAATTCTTCCCCGAGTATGAAAAGCGCCTGTTCAATGAAAAGATAACGGTGCGCCATCTCGTGACGATGACGGCGGGAAAAATGATAGGCATGGCTGCCACCCGCCATAAGAGGGACTGGATAAAACTGTTTTTTGACACGATACCCATCGCTCCTCCCGGGAAGGTCTTCTTATATGTCAACGACAATTTCTATCTCCTTTCCGCGATTATCAGCCGCGTATACAAGCAGAAACTTGTCGACTTCCTCTATCCTCGACTCTTCGAGCCGCTGGGAATCAAAAAGCCCTACTGGGAGCTTGATATGTTCGGGCACGCTGCCGGCGGCTGGGGTCTGTATTTGCCGCTGGAGGATATGGCGAAGATTATCATCTGCTATTCTCAAAAGGGAATGTGGAACGGCAAGCAGGTTATCCCCGCCGATTGGGTGAAAGAGGCGACAAAGTATCAAGTGCCCTCCGTCAAAAGAGGTCAAATCGATGTCACAAAGGGTTACGGCTACGGCTTCTGGCGCACAGCTATGCCCAATGCATACCGCGCCTACGGGCTTTACGGACAGTTAGGCTATGTTATCGAAGATAAGGACACCGTGCTTGTCTTCAACAGCGGTATTGCGCGAGATAATTTTCTTTCCGCCGCGATTACGGATATGTGCGCCACCCTCTGGGATGAACCCGAAGCAGAATATGAGCAGCCGCTCAAAGAGCTGACGGCGAAACTCGGTGACAAGGATGACCTCCCGGTGCGACCGAGAAATAAATGCCTTGAAGCGAAATTCAACAACAAAGCGCTCTTCACAAAATCGAGCACCTTCGCCTCCATGCTCGCGGCAACGATGTCGACTGTCTATGACGAGCATATCGGGCGCGCCGACCTCTTCCGCCTGAGGAAGGATAAAGCCGGCAATTTCCTGCTCTTGTGGCGCGAGGGGCAGTTTATCAACGAAGTGAAGATCGGCATGGACAATCACTATGCTGTCAGCGATGTGTCTTACGGTCAACTCAAACTCCACGCCTGCGTCAAGGGCGCTTGGATTGACAAAAAGCACCTGAAAATTATCGTTCGGTTCAACGAGGCGTGCATCGTCAGGCATCTGACCTTTGATTTTACCAACAAAAACTGCGTTAAAATCAAAAATACCTCTTTCCCCGACCTGGGCAATCTTGCGGCGTACTATGTAGACTTCAGCGGGTTCCCGCTGCCGAAAGCGCTCGATGATTTGCTGGTCAAGGGCATCACCCCGGCGATTTTGACCTTCGGCGAGCCGAATTTCCGCACGAAGACAAGCCCGGTTGTTGTCGGATATTTCGAGCCTTTGAGCGAAAACGAATGATTTCCCCCGAAAGCACAGCGGAGGGGCCGTGAAGCTCCTCCGTTTTCTTGTATCCCGGTGTAGTTCATCTGCAATCTTTTCGGGAATCGGCGCTTGCACTCCCGCGCCAAAAAAGACAACCCGCCAAAGTATTAACACGCGCTCGAAAGGAAAGAAGCATAATGAAGAAAAAGAGTGTAGTTATTATTATCATTGCCGTTGTGGCAGCATTGGTGCTGACTTTTTTGACAGTATTTGTTTTGGCAAAGAAGAAAGTCATTTTCATCAATGAGTGGTTTGTCAATGAAAATAAGAGCACCATCGGTGTGGATATTTCCGCCTACCAGGCAGATGTGGATATGGCAAAACTTAAAGAGCAACATATTGCCTTTGTCTATATCAAAGCCACGGAGGGCAGCACCTTTCAGGATGAAAAGTTTGCCGCCAACCGCGAGAATGCGCAAAACGCCGATTTGCTTTGCGGCGCCTACCATTTCTTCTCCTATGACAGCCCCGGCAGCACCCAGGCGGAGAACTTTATCAACACCGCGGGCGATGAGCTCAAAGGGCAGTTGTTGCCGGTGGTCGATGTCGAGTATTACGGCGACAAGGAAGAGAACCCGCCCGCCAAAGAAGATGTGGTGCGGGAACTGACCGCGTATTTAAACGCCATTGAGGCGCACTACGGCATTAAACCCATGATTTACACCCGCGCGGATATTTACAAGCAGTATTTAGAAGGCTTTGCGGGCGAGTATAAGTTCTGGATTTCGAGCTTATATACCCCCTTGAGCTGGAACTACAAAGGCGACTGGTACCTGTGGCAATACCTTAATCGCGGAAAGTTAGAAGGCTACAGCGGCGGCGAAGAATTTATTGACTTAAATGTGCTTAATAAAGATAAAGATTTGAAGGAACTGATTGTCGGATGAAGGATGAAATAAAATGACATTTCGAGAAGTGGCAAGAAAAAACAGAACCATCGACAAAGCCGAGTGCCTGCGCCTGTTAAAAGAAGAAAAACGCGGGGTGTTAGCCGTGCTCGGTGACGGCGACTACCCTTACACCGTGCCGCTCAATCATTACTATGATGAAGCGAGCGGGAAACTCTACTTTCACTCCGGCAAAGCAGGGCACAAGGTGGATGCGATGAAAAAGCACCCGAAAGCTTCATTTTGTGTTTACGACAGCGGTTTTCGCAAGCCCGGGGAGTGGGCGCTCCACATCAAAAGCGTGGTGGTCTTCGGTACTATAGAAATCGTGGAAGACTACGAGAAAGCGATGGCACTCTGCACCGCGCTCAGCCACAAGTTTACGGCAGACGATGCCTATATTCAGGAAGAAATCGAGCGCTCCGGCAAAGGGACTCTGGTGTTTGCGCTCGTGCCGGAACATATCACGGGAAAGTTGGTTAAGGAGTCATAAATTGTGAAAAAGAAAGTGTTTCTCATCATCGCCACCGTGTTGGCGGCGGGGCTACTCATCGCAGGAGGGATTTGGATGTTTCATATCTTTAAAAATACGGCAGGCGGCGACAAGCCGGAGAAAATTGCCGAAATCACCGCTCTTGAAAGTCTTAGCCTGCGCGAGAGCGGCATGCGCGGCTCGCAAGAGTACGAGATACTCGACAAAGGCGAGAATGTAGAGATTTCTCTCTACACCATTTACTATAAAGACGGGGCAGATGAGCGGCGCTTAGAGAGCCGCACCGTGTGCACGATGGAAGATTGCCTGCAGCAGCTCAATGCCTGTAAAGTCGGCTCCTGGAACGGCTTTCACGGTGCGCACCCCAAGAATGTGACAGACGGCATTATGTTTACCTTAGAAGCGACTGTCAACGGCGGCACGCGCCTCTATGCCGACGGCTCGCAGAATTTCCCGAAGCATTACCACGACTTTGTCGGCTGGCTTTCGGAGCAATTAAGCGGGCACGAAGTCGATACATAAAAAGTAAAGGGCTGTCTATTGAGACAGCCCTTGTTGTTCGTTTCACGAACAGTTGTCGGCAAGCCGACAGTTGTTCACTGCCGTTCACGGTTAACGAATCGTTTTTTTAGTGGCGTTGTACAGAATGTCATTCCGAGCGGCAGTCGAGGAATCTTTCTAATCAAGTGCGAATGTGTCGCCCTTTCGCTAACGGCTAATATGCTAACTGCTAACTGCCCATCATTATAAATCGTCTGCATCTTGCACCGGCAAGTCGTCTTCGATGCTGACAGGCGAGCCGGTGTAGGCACCGTCAATATCGGTCGGGATGGGCTCTCTGGCGCTCTCCGAGAGGTTGCGCGAAAGTTCTTCTACAATATTGCGGTTGTTGTTGCGCTTATTCTTTTTACTCATCGTTTTTCTCCTTTTGATTATTGCACTGCCGTGCAGTAGTAGTATTTACCGCAAAAGGAAAAATATGAGCAGGGAGTTTATTGCTTTTTTAAGGATGATATAGTATAATATTATTTAATGATTTTGTGAAAGAGGAGTATGCGCCATGTCAAAAATCAACATCGTTCTCGGTACCTTTTTCGGTGACGAGGGCAAAGGAAAAGTCATCGATTACCTTGCAACCCAGTCGGATGTCACTGTGCGCTGTTCGGGCGGCAACAATGCGGGGCATACCATTCAGGTCGGCGGCAAAAAATATGCCTTCCACCTTGCGCCCTCCGGCATTCTCACCCCCGGCACCTTAGCGGTCATCGGCAACGGCGTGGTGGTAGACCCGCGCGTGCTCATTGAAGAGCTCGAAGTGCTGCGGGGCGACGGTTACTCCATCGAAAACCTGCGCATCAGCGACAAGGCAAATGTCATTATGCCCTACCACATCGAGATGGATAAAATGCTCGAGGCGCAGCGCGCACCCGGCGATAAAATCGGCACCACTGCCAGAGGCATCGGCCCCTGCTATTGCGACAAGTATGAGCGCTGTGCGATTCGCATGGAAGACCTCATCGGCGATACCTTTGAAGAAAAGGTGCGCAAGAATGTGAAAAATAAAAACATCATCTTTAAAGCCAACGGCTGGCAGGAATGCGATGCCGAGGCGATGATTGCAGCGTATAAACCGCTTGCGGAATACCTCAAGCCCTATGTGTGCGATACCATTAACCTGCTGCACGACTGTTTGGAGAAAGATATGAGCATGCTGTGCGAAGGCGCGCAGGCAACACTGCTCGATATTGACTTCGGCTCCTACCCCTTTGTGACTTCTTCGAGCCCCTCGGTCGGCGGTGTGTGTACAGGCACAGGCCTTTCCGCCCACGATATCGGCGAGGTTTACGGGGTGCTCAAAGCCTACTCTTCGCGCGTCGGCGAAGGGCCGTATATCACCGAGCAAAACAACGAAATCGGCGATACTATCAGGGAATTGGGGCACGAGTACGGTGCGACCACCAAGCGCCCGCGCCGCTGCGGCTGGCTTGACATCGTGGCGCTCAACTATGCTGTAAAGGTAAATGGCATTACAGGGCTTGCCATCAATCATTTAGATACGATCGGCAAATTGCCAAGCTTTAAGCTCTGCGTTGCCTACGATGATAACGGCGAGCGCACCACCAACTACTCGACCAATGCTGCATTTCAAGAAAGATGCAAGCCCATCTACGAGGAATTTGAGGGCAATTTTGAAATCGGCGGCGCTACCCGCTATGAAGAGCTGCCCGAAAAGGCGAAAATTTACTTAAAGAGAATTGAAGAGCTCACCGGCGTACCGGTCAAGTTTATCGGCACCGGCGCAGGGAGAGAGGAGCTGATTGTCAGGTGACAATCAGTAGTGAATAATGAATAGTGAATAGTTGCGGGACACCCGCACCCGATTAAAAATGCAAGGCGGAGCCTTGCCACCTCAATTCTTCATCATTCATTCTTCACTCTTCATTAAAATAAGGGAGGAAATTATGGCACATTATTTTGAAGAACCGTCAAGAACCTTTAGCGAGTATCTGCTTGTACCGGGCTACTCCTCTTCGGAATGTATTCCCGACAAGGTGTCGCTGCAAACACCGCTGGTTAAGTACAACAAGAAAGCAGGCGAACAGCCGGCAATTTCGCTGAATATCCCGATGGTCTCCGCCATTATGCAGGCGGTCTCCAACGACACCATGGCGATTGCCCTTGCCAAAGAGGGCGGCATGAGCTTTATCTTCGGCTCGCAGACGATTGAAAGCGAGGCGGCGATGGTCGCGCGCGTCAAATCCTACAAAGCGGGCTTTGTGGAGAGCGAATGCAACTTAAAGCCGGATGACACTTTGGCAGATGTTGTGGCGCTCAAAGAGCGCACCGGTCACTCCACCGTTGCCATCACGCACGACGGCACCAAAAACGGCAAACTGCTCGGCATTGTGGGCTCGCGCGATTACCGCGTTTCGCGCATGGCGCCCGATTTACAGGTTAAAGAATTTATGACCCCGGTGGAGAATATGGTGACCGCCAAAGAGGGCATCAGCATCTCCGAAGCCAATGACATTATCTGGGACCACAAGATTAATCAGCTCCCGATTGTGGATGAAGCCGGCAACTTTAAATACTTTGTGTTCCGTAAAGACTATAACTCCCATAAATCCAACCCCAACGAGCTGCTCGATGACCAAAAGCGCTATATGGTCGGCGCGGGTATCAATACGCGCGACTATGCCGAGCGCGTGCCCGCCCTGGTCGAAGCCGGTGCGGATGTGCTGTGTATCGACTCCTCCGAGGGCTTTAGCGAGTGGCAGAAGTTGACCATTGATTTTATTCGCCAAAAGTACGGCGACAGTGTGAAGGTCGGCGCCGGCAATGTGGTGGATGCCGCAGGTTTCCGTTTCCTTGCCGAAGCGGGCGCGGACTTTGTCAAAATCGGTATCGGCCCCGGCTCTATCTGCATTACCCGCGAAACAAAGGGTATCGGCAGAGGGCAGGCAACGGCAGTCATTGAGGTTGCCAAAGCGCGCGATGAATACTATAAAGAAACCGGCATTTATGTGCCCATTTGCGCCGACGGCGGCATTGTGCACGACTACCATATGACCTTAGCGCTTGCGATGGGTGCGGACTTTGTGATGCTCGGCAGGTACTTTGCCCGCTTCGAGGAGAGCCCGACCCACAAGATTAACATCAACGGCACATTCTACAAAGAGTATTGGGGCGAGGGTTCCAACCACGCGCGCAACTGGCAGCGCTACGACTTGGGCGGCGACCAGAAGCTCAAGTTTGAAGAGGGTGTCGACTCCTACGTGCCCTATGCGGGTCCGCTCAAAGACAATGTAGAGGCGACGATTGCCAAAGTTAAGAGCACGATGTGCAACTGCGGCGCGCTCAACATTCCCGACTTCCAGAAGGATGCGAAGCTGACCGTGGTGTCCTCGACCTCGATTGTGGAGGGCGGCAGCCACGATGTACTGCTCAAAGACACGACGATTATTAACAAATAAAAATATCGGGCTTTTCGCCCGATATTTTATTTGTTAAAGTGTTCAGTGTTCAGTTTTCAGGGTTCAGTTATGGTGGCGAGTTCGTTTTAACGAACTCGCTTTTTTTAGCAGTTAGCCAATTAGCATATTAGCCTATTAGCGAAGGGTGGTGAGCTTTGCTCGCATTGAAAGTAATTCAGGTTCCGCCAACTGAAAACGGATAAGTGATAACAGATAAACAGCGAGTTCGTTTTAACGAACTCGCATTTAAATTGCAAGGCTTTTCCTTGCCACCTTTCACATTTGCCCCATGGCAAATTCTATTGCGGAATGACCACTGTCACTACCGTGCCGCCGCCTTCGCGGGGCGCAATTTCCAGTGTGCCTTCGCACATCATTTTTAATCGCTCGCGGATATTGGCAAGGGCAATATGCGGCTCATTGTCATCGGCGGGGTTAAAGTCCGGTCCGTCATTCTCCACAATGATTTCACTGCCGCTGTCGGTTTCGCGCGTTTTTACATAGATGTGAAGCGGCTCACCGTTCGGGTCCATACCGTGCTTAACTGCGTTTTCCACAAGCGGTTGCAGTGTGAGCGGCGGCACACGGAAGTTGGTGTGCGGTGTATCAAATGTGACAAAGAGGTTGTCCTCATGCTGTGCCTGTTCTACCGCGAGGTAGGCTTGCGTGTGCTTTAATTCCTCTTGAAAAGGGACCGCTTCTTCCCTGGCAATAGCAGTAAAATTCTTGCGCAGATAGGTGGTAAAGTCCAGGGTGACCTGCTGCGCCTTGTCCGCATCCTGCTTGCACAGGTAGTAAATGGTCATCATCGTGTTGTAAATAAAGTGCGGGCGCATTTGCAAAACCATAATACCGGCGTGCTGGCGGGCAATTTCACTCTGCCCGCGCGTGTATTTCTCTACATTATCCCTAAGAATCAGGATGAACATCACCAGCGCTAAGAGCGCCATGCCGAAAACAATAAATATCTCTACCTGTACAAACATGTGAATAAATATCGAGGCTGTCATCGGGATGAGATAGATAAGCAGCACGAAAAAATACTTTTTTGAAAGTTGGTTGCGCCTTTTGATAAGAGTGATAATGTTGAGCAACAACATCAGTGCAATCGGAACTAACCACAGCGCCCACAGCGGACCGCGCACAAATTGGTTATCGTCTGTTACATAGTAAAAGGCAGTTGTGAACTGACCGACAATGAGTAAGGCAACATAAATGCCGAGCAGTGCGCACTCCAGTTTAAACAACAAGCTGCTTTTGAGGTCTTCACCGCAGTGGTGCACCAAAAAGAATATCGGCATAAATATCGGTGCGCAGAGAAAGAAACTTTCAAAGAAATAGGTAATTCTTGCCGCCACTGCTTTTGTAGGGTCATTCCAATAGATTAGCGCTAAAAAGCAAGTAATGGTGCACAGAAAAAACATGGAAAACAAAGCGACAAAATACCGCCTGCTCCACCGGTCCAGCGTAGGCATAAAAGCGGATAATCCAATGCCGAACAACATCATCACCAGCAGTGCGCCCGACAATGAGAAACCGACGACATAATGCAAATCTGTCAAGCGTTCTCACCCCCTACGGGGAAAGGATAATTTAATCTTTTCAGTTGTTTGCGCACTTCTTGCGCTGTGATGGGCTTGACAATGAACCCGCTTGCACCGGTTTTCCAAGCATCCAGCGCATAGTCGCTGTACGCAGTCAAAAATACCACATTGGTATTCGGATTGATTTCGAGAAGTGCTTCGCACACATGCAGCCCGCTGACCGTTCCCATTTCAATATCGAGGAATGCGAGCGCAATGCGGTTCTCTTTTGCATATTCAATCGCTTCTGCCGACTTTGTAAATCCCGTAATTCGGGCATTCGGCATAACTTCCTTCAAAATCGGCAACCCGCCGGTGAGGATAACCTTGTTATCATCCACCATAATCACATTGGGGTGCTCATCACTCTGCGCTGCTGCGGCAAGTAACATATTAAAATCTGCTCCCAAAACCTCGGAGAGTCGGGATATTGTTGCCACATCCGGCAGTCGGTGACCGGATTCCCAGCGGGACACGGCGGCATTGGTAACATACATCTTTTCGGCTAATGCCTGTTGTGAAAGTCCTTTTTTGGTTCGTAACTTTTTTAGGGTATCTGCAAAAAGCATTTTCCTGTTCTCTTGCTCCTTAAAATCTTTGCTGAAGTGAAAGGTTTTATCAAAACCTTGCCGGCTTTGTTCTTTTTTCTAATAAATAGTTTAGCGGATAATGATAATAAATACAAGAAGGCGGCGGTAGTTTTTTGAGTTTTCGACTTACCATTCCGGTAACCCCCATAGAAAAACGGACTCTAATATATTATAATTTACATGACTATTTGTCAATTTGGTTTTTTCGCCGTATATTTATCGGGTTTCTCTAAGCACTCTGTTTGCAAAGTGTTTAGAGATTCCCGAAGAATATGGAGGTCAGGCGGCGAAGGCCATAGAGCAAAGCAATGCTTTGCAATTAGGAATTAGGAAATAGGAATTAGGAGTTAAGGGCGGGCTCTACCGCACTCGAATAAAATGTGCCGCTTTGCGGCACCACCAATAATTCCTCATTCCTCACTCCTCATTCCTCATTAAATTTTATAATAAATTTCAGAAAGGATTTTGATAAAAACATGAAATTTAAAAAAGTTTTATCAATTTTGTTAGTAGCAGTGATGCTGCTTTCCGTAATGCCGCTCAGCGCATTTGCAACCGAGTGGACAGACGAAGATGTTGATGGATGGGATCTTCAGACAGGCGATATTTTGACTTCCGACGTTGAGAGGTTGGAAGGATTAGAAGAATACACCTTGACCTTGCCGGCAGGCGGCTACGGCTATGATTTTGAAGCAGCAGCTGATTCGGATTTGGTCATCACAGAATGGGGTATTGATGGTTTTGATGCTCCATCGGGCAAAACTCTGTCGATTATTGATAATGATCTTACAAGGTATTTTCCCTATAATGCAAACGGTATGACAAACCGGTGGTATGTAATTGATGTTGATCACGATAATCAAACCATCACCTTGTCAGGCTCCGATGCTTCTGCTACTCCTGCAGCAGATGAAGTATCAGAGACAATTTCTCTTGCTTATGCACCGTTATTCGCCATTTCAGGTACGCACTATAGTGTCAGCGCGGACAATCTTGTGGGAGAATCTGCATTAACAATAAACGATATGCACCCTATGACAATCAATGCACGAAAAGGTGAAACGATTACAAAGGTGGTGCTGACATACAGTACGGGCGATAACAAAAATACATTATTTGCATCGGCAGGCACATTCGATGGCGATGCAACATTCTCCAATATCAACGCACAGCAGGTAACAATCAGTAGCGAGGATAATGTGGATATTTCCGCAGTTACAGTTTATTTTGAGGGTGACCTCAACAATCCTACCGTGACGCTGACAGGCGGCGCGAACGCCAAGAGCAGCGGCGGACTTTCGACTCAAAGCTATCTGCCCGGTGCTATGGACACAGTGACATATACTGCACTCGCAGATGCAACTTTCCCGGAGTTTGAAACATATACGCAAAACGGCGTAACCGTTGAAAGAACAAGCGAAAAGGTAGTTACCGTTTCAGGTACTCCTACGGCAAACACGGCAATCACAGTTCCTGATGCAGAATCGTCAAGCAAAATCGTAACATGGAATGCGTCGTTAATTAATGATTATATTGCTGATAAAGTAAGTAGTGAAGAAAGAAGCTATTCCGACACAGCAAACGGTATAACACTTACGAACTCGGAGGGCGAAGTCGATTATTTTGGTAATAGCTATTTGGAGACCTATGATGGTACCACTCTCAGTTTTTCTACAACTACAGGTAAATTTACAAGTATAGAAATAGAGGCAAATAATATTTATGATGGCGGTAACTGGACAAAGGACGGAAATATACTGAAATGGAACGGTACACCTTCTGAAAGTGTAAGTCTTACGGGCGACGTATTTATCATGGGTCTTTCAAGCATAACCTTTGTCATTGAGCCGGCAGCTCCCACTCCCAGTGCTTATGCCGGCTATGTACCTGCTGAGGCTGACGATGCGGATGCTTTAGCAGCAAAGGTAGTAAAGTTTAACGGCTACGACTGGTATATGATTGAGGATAACTCAACGAGCGAAACCGAGGGTACCGTAACCCTGCTTGCAGCGGATACGAGCTTTGGCGCTTGTGCTTTTGATTCAACCAAAACAAGCCACGAATACAGCACCTCAACAATTAAGGCGACTCTTGACGCAATGACTGCCGAGGACGGTAGCTTTGCAAAGGTGGCAGATGCAATTGCTGCAACCGATTTAACTGATGTAAATGTTACAGGTGCAAAGCTCTGGCTGTTGAGTTCAGGAGAAGCAAATAATATACCGGTAAATGTCAGGATGTGTTCTCAGGCAAGTGAAGCAATTGTTAACGCATGGTGGTTGCGCTCGGCCGATAGTGATGGAACTATTGCAGAGTTCGTGGTGGGCAGTAACGGTTATGTTGCCAACGGCGGTTCCGGCGCCAACGTGAATCAGTCGTTAGGCGTTCGCCCTGCATTAAAGCTCGATTTGAGCAAGGTTGAATTTGATTCTGAAACGAAAACCTTTGCTCTGCCCACTCCTCCTACCTACACGGTAACATGGCAGAACGCGGACGGAACAGAGCTTGAAACCGATACCGATGTAGCAGAAGGAACAGTTCCGACCTATGACGGCGCAACACCGACTAAGGCGGATGATGCACAGTACACCTACACCTTCAGCGGTTGGACTCCTGAAGTGAGTGCCGTCACAGGCGATGTAACTTACACTGCTGTATATAGCCAAAGTGTTCGTCAATACACTGTTACTTGGAAGAACTATGACGATAGCGTTATCGGCACAAGCACGGTTAACGCGGGTCAAACACCTGAATTTTCCGATTCAATTGGTCAAATCAAGGCGAAACCTGCCGACGAGAACCATTCCTATGAATTCACCGGATGGACTCCCGAAATCGTAGCGGCTGAAGCCGACGCGGAATACACCGCGACCTTTGTCGATGTGCTGTCAATCAGCAATGTTGACGAATGGAACAGCTTTGCCGCCAGCGTGAAGAATGGAAATACTTACAGCGGAAAAATCGTACGGATGACTGCGGATGTGGGACCTGTTACAACGATGGTTGCAGGCACGTTCAGCGGCACGTTTGATGGTGGCTCTCACACATTGACGGTCAACATTTCCGGCGGGAATGCCTCTGTGGCAACATTCGAGGTTGTGAAGGATGCAACCATCCAAAACCTTACCTTGGCAGGTAGTATTACCTCCTCCGGTATTCATTCGGCGGCACTTGTAAAATCAATCTCGGACAGCGGAACAAGCTGTACCATTAAGAATGTGGATATTTATGCCGATGTGAATTGTGCTCAGAATTATATCGGCGGATTTATCGGTCACGCCGGTACTGCAAATACGGTTAATATCGAAAACAGCATATTCGCCGGCAGTATCAATAAGACAGGCTCCGGGCAGGGAGGTTACATCGGCGGCTTTATCGGATGGAGTCAACAACTCACAGCCACGATTGACAACTGCGCCTTTACAGGCAGCTACAGCAATATCAAATCGTTCAATAATATCGGCTTTTCATATAATGCTCCCACTAAAATTACAGTCAATGATTTTTATTCAAATGTAAGCGAAGTATTTGGAACAAGCGCAAATCATGGTACAAGGCTTTATACTCCAAGCAGCAGCTATCCCACTACAGTTGCGCTTGTCAATCACGGTGGTGAAAAAACCTTCTTCCATCAGCTCAGCGACGCTTTAAATGCGTGGGTGGATGGCAGCACTCTGATGCTGATGTCGGATGTGACGACAGCGAACACCATCAGCGTCGGCGGTAACAAAACCCTCGACCTGAATGGGTACAAGCTGAGAATCAGCAAAAATGCCCAAGTAATCAGTTTGCAGGAAGGCGGCGACTTAACAATCAAATCCTCTGCGCAAGGCGGCGAGGTGATTGGCTGCAATGCTGACAGAGCGGTTGTTGGAGGCAAAGGCCAAACGCTTACACTTGAAAGCGGCACGATTAAAACAGCTGCCAGTAATGCTATTTCAGGCACAAACGCTGTTTTTAACCTCAACGGCGGTGCAATTGAATGTACCAGTAATAGCAGTGATATGACGGTTGCGTCAGCCGTTTATTGCAAGGGCAATTGTACTGTAAATTGGAATGGAACCTCCATAACGACCAATACAGGTTGCGGATTCTACAGCAAAACAACAACGGATACTGTAAAAATCGGCGGCGGTTCATTTGCTGCAACAGCGGATACTCTGCCGGACAACGCAGGATATGTGCTTAGCAATTACAATGTTGAAATTCAGGGTGCTCCTGTCCTGAACGGAAAGGGTATCTATCTTAGCAACGGCAGAGTCATCAATGTCACCGGCGAACTGACGAATGATGTACCCATCGGTGTGGTTATGCAGACCCCCGGCGTGTTTACATCCGGTCTTCAGGGAAATGGCGGTATCGCCAACTTCGCAAACGGTAACGGCGATGACTATGGAATCGGACTCGACGCTTCCGGCGAAGCACAGGTTGTGCGTAAGTACACGGTCACCTGGAAACTCGATGAAACCACCGTTCTTGCTACCGATAAGGTGCTGGAAGGCACGGTGCCGACCTTTACCGGCACGGCTCCGGCGGATTATTCCGATACATATTACAACTACTCCTTCAGCGGCTGGACTCCCGCACCGGTTGCGGCAACCGAGGATGCCACTTACACGGCAGCTTTCACTGCCACGGCAAAGACCTTTACTGTTTTTGTAAAAACTTTGTCCGGTAAAACCATTTTCGTACACGATGTTACCGGTGAAACCACCTCAGCGCAAATTAAGGATATGCTGGTGCAAGAAACAGGGCTTCCTGCCGCACAGCAAAAATTGATTTTTGCCGGCACGGAAATGGCAAACGATAAAACGCTTGCAGATTATAATATTCAGAAGGAAAGCACCATTCACTGCGTTCCTGTTAACTACACCGTTACATGGTTAAACTATGACGGTTCCGAATTGGCTTCCGAGCCTGTTGGTTACGGCGTAACACCGGAATATACAGGCGAAACACCCGTGAAGCCTTCAACAGCGCAGTATACCTACACCTTTGCAGGTTGGACTCCCGAAGTAGCTGCCGTAACAGGCGATGTAACTTACACGGCGACCTTTACGGCTGTGCCGGTAGTTAATTATGTTGCAGAAGCAAACGGCGTGAAGTACGAGAGCTTTGATGAAGCACTCAGAGCAATCTCCACCGTAAATGCAAAGGGTCAATTCCTTGCAAACGGCACAGTCAGACTCCTTGCAGATTGCGCAGGTAACGGTTACTCTATCGCTTCCGGCAGCAATCTTATCATTGACTTTAACAGCAAGACTTACACCGTTGATGCCGAGCCTCTTGCAGGTTCCACCGGCACAAAGACACAAGCATTCCAGCTTCTTAAAAATTCTACCGTAATCTTCAAGAACGGTACTCTTTACAGTGAAGTTGCTAAAATGCTTGTCCAAAACTATTCTGACCTGACTCTTGAAGGCATGAAATTGACTCTGGAAAATCCGAACTATTATCCTTCCTACACCCTTTCCAATAATAATGGTGATACCATGATTATTGATTCCACCATCAATGCAAACTCCAAAGGCGGTTTT
>JAFRJB010000099.1 GCA_017432485.1 Clostridia bacterium | reverse complement strand
TTCGCTATAATTGCAGTAAAAACTGCTGTCTGGCGTCAGCCAAAACAGCAGTTTTTAACTTTATTCTAACAAAAAATAGGCTGATTTTGAGTGCTTTGCAGTTTTTGCTAAGTTATTTTATTCGGATAAGTGAGAAAAAATCCTTTGCATACTTGCCGTATTCAAGGGATTTTTTATCGCTTAGGCGGATGAAAGAACAACGCAAAAACCTGTCCCTCCTTATTACGGGTGTCCCAAGCGCTTATGCTTTTTTCAGGCAACAGGCAACAGGCAACGGTTTTTTGACTTGTCAAAACAGGGAAATTGTGGTAGAGTGGTTATAGACTTGAATAAAAAGGGAGTGCTAATGATGAGTAAAAAAGAACGTAGCGGCAAAGCAATGCCGATTTTATCGATTGTCTTTTTTGGTGTCAGTTTAATCCTGTTTGCTTCTAAAGCAGTCGTAACCATTGTTTACCGCATCCTTTCTCAGCGCACACATTTGCTGCACATTGTTGTTGCCGAGAGCGGCAAGGTGATTGCCTTCGCGTTTCCGGCGGTACTCTTTATTATTTGCGCAGGCGTGTATTTGAGCCGTAACCCCGGTTACCGCAAGCTGCTCACATGGAGCTACCTCTTACAAATGTTCAGCGCGTTTATCTTAGCAGGCAGGCTTGTCTATGTGCAGTACAAGGAAGGTTTTAGCAATACAGGTGTGCTTGTATATATGATGATTGCCATCTTGGCACTCATTGGCGTATTGTGTTTGGTTGCCGCCATTTTGGAAAAGAAGGGCAATCGCAAAAAAGGGCTTATCATTGTCATTTCCTGCTGCGGTTTTTTGCTCGCGTGCATTTTTGCTTCCACCTTCCTGGTGCCGCTGTTTAAGAACTTCTCTTACTTTTTAGAGCACATTGCATTGCTGCTTTCAAGCGTATTGAGTGCGCTGTTGTATGCGCTGGCGCTGATCTTTTACTATACGGCATTTCTCTTTACGGGATTTTATAAAGAACAATTGCCTAAACCTGCCGAAAAGGTTAAAGTGGTTGTGAAAGCTGCAAAAAGCTGACAGCATAGTTGACAGATCATTGCAACCCGCCTGCGGATTGTCCGCAGGCGGGTTTTAAATATATATTTACTATTTTATTTTTTCTGTTATAATAGTTATGTTAAACTTTAATTCTTATTTAGACTAAGGACAGGCTATGGAAGATATTTTTGTATCGGCAAAACAGGGCAATCCGGCTTCTGTCAAAGGGCTGTATGTCAGCTCCGTGAGCAGCGCGTATGCCGCTGTGAGCGCGGTGGTGGCAGATGAGCAAAAAGCTGCAGAGATTATTAAAGAAATCTATGTCAGCGCCTTTGCGGATGCCGGCAGTTATGATGAATTTTTCCTTTTGTTAAACAAAAGGGCTTCTTCCGCCTGCACCTTTGCGTGCGGCAGCACGGTTAAAATTCAAAGCATTGCCGCCACACAGAGCGCTTTCAGTGATGTGGCGCAGTTAGACCTGCCCGCTGATTTGAACGGCTTTGATCAGTCGCTGGGCGGCATTGTCGCGCAGTCGGCGCAGGCGGCGGCAAAGAGCAAGCCCAAATTGCCTCTGCCTCTGCGGCGCCGGAAAAAAGGCGAGGAAAAGGGCAGCGATTTAAAAAACTTTGAGGAAATGGTCAAAAAGCGCGCGTTTGCGGATTTTGATACCTACACACCCCCGCCGGAAGAAGAGGCGCAGAAACCCAAAACCATCGCCGAGAAGCTGAAAGGTGAAGAAATTGAAGTCAGCCCCGAGCAGCTGCGCTTGGAGAAAAAAGAGCGCGAGAAAAACCGAAAAACCGCAATAATTGCCTTTGTGTTTGCCGCTATCATTTTGGCAGGTGCTATCAGCACCCATTTCATCACCAAGCAGGTGCTGGACCGCCGGGCGGAGCGAACGGCAACCGGTGCCGGTGTTTACACGGAGCTGACTATTGATAAAAATTACAAGCCTGCCGAGGCGTATAAGGCATACAGAGATTATTTAAATAAAATTCTCATTAAACAATTCGGCAAAGCATCGCTCGAGCGCACCGTTGCTTACAACGAGGGCGGCGATGTCGGCTCCGAGCAGCTCAACGGTTTGCTTGGCTACCGCGTGTTGGATATCGACGGCGACGGGGCAGAGGAGCTTGCTGCGGTAGTGTGCAGTGTTACTCATGACAACCGCAATTTATATACCTTCCGCTACCGGCTGTTTCTTTACCGCTTTGCCGACAAGAAAGTGCAGCCCATTCAAGAGGATTATACGTTAGTGGAGTACAGCGCCTATAACCAAGGCGGGGATTACGGCATCGGCAAATTTAATATGTATATTAAAGAAATTGACACCGGCAAGCAGCGTTACCTCTACACGGAAGCTGCCGGCGGCTATGTGAAGATTTGCTCTTTCCACTACTATGAGAGCGGCAGGATGTTTGAAGCGGAGCGATTTGCCTTCTTTGGTTGGAACAAGAATGACAGTATCTTCATGCAGCGCCGCTTAGACGGCACCTATGAGCCGCTGTACCTGCGCCTGAGAGGCAGGTTTGAAAAGGATGCCGGCAAACTCTCGCAGCTCTATCAGGACACGATGGCGGAGTATGGCTTTACCCTCGGTAATACCGCGGTGCGCTGCCAAAACGGCAAGGAACTGACCGCATACTTTAACAAGGCGTTTGCGCGCATCGGTTATGAGCTGCCGGGGTGGGATATGCGCTTTGATTCGGATGACACCACCGATTATTGGTGCTACCTGCACTGCGTGAGCGAGCAGGGAGATATGCTCTCGAACCGTACGGTTGTAAAGCTGACAGACTTTACGGAACTGGATGCCTTCCTTGTCGGCGGCGACCCGAACCCGTGGGTGAAGGAAGAACCCACCGAGGAAGAGGACACCGAGGTAGTGGTGATCCCGACCACGGCGCCGACGACCACGACCACCACAACCGAGGAGGAAACGACCGAGGAAGAACAAGAAGAACAAGAAGAAAAACAGGAAGAGAAAAAAGAAGAGAAGAATTAAGAAAAGCGAGTTCGTTAAAACGAACGCGCAACTGAACACTGAAAACTGAACACTGAACACTGTATTAGTAAAAAGGATGGGCTCGTGCCCATCCTTTTATACTAATACTCTAATTTTTGCGCTGATATGAAAATCGGGAATGCCCGCAAGTTTCCGGTCTAAATCGCCTTCTGTTTCGGTTTGCGTAATAAAGGCAACTTCATTGAGCGGTGCGCCCTGCAGGCTTAAGAAGGTGACATCGCCCATCGCGGCTTTGACCGCATGGATATCGCCTTCACCGCGCACAAAGTAGCTGCCTTGGCAAGCGCTGTGGTTTTCTACAAAGCCGGCATCGCGCGCGCCCCAGCCGAAGTTTTTGCGCGCTTTGTCGTGCATCGCGCAGTCAATCAAATCTGCCACGCAGGCACTGGCGGTGGGCATCGAACCCGCGCCTCTGCCGTAGAAGAAGACTTCATCGACCATATCGCCGACCACGACAATGCCGTTAAACACATCGCTGACCGTGGCGATTTGGTTGCCCTTCGGTACAAAGAAGGGGGAGACAATCGCATCTATCTTGCCGCTATCTAACTTGCGGCAGTAGCCCAAGAGTTTAATCTCATAACCGTTGGCTTTGGCGTAGGACACATCGCGGATGTTGATATCCTGAATGCCTTGGGTCTGCACCTGGTCGGGGTCAATGTGTTTGCCGAAGCTGATAGACGCCAAAATGCAGGTTTTGCGGCACACATCGGCACCGGCAATATCGGCAGTCGGGTCTTTTTCGGCGTAGCCTAACTTTTGGGCGAGCGCGAGCGCTTCATCAAAAGGCATATCTTCATTATACATCTTCGTGAGAATGAAGTTGGTCGTGCCGTTTAAAATGCCGTAAAATTTCTCAATATGATTGGCGGCAAGGCACTGCCACAGCGGGCGCAAAATCGGCACACCGCCGCCCACAGCAGCTTCAAACAAATAGTTGACACCGTGCGCCTTCGCTGCACCTAACAGTTCATAGCCGTAGGTGGCAACGAGCTCTTTGTTGGAAGAAACGACATGCTTGCCCGCTTCCAACAGGCGCTTGGTAAAATCATACGCAGGCTTGGTGCCGCCCATCGCTTCACAAACGAGTTTGACCTCGCTGTCTTCCAAAATATCTTCAAAGCGCTTGGTCAGTTTATCTTCCAATACATCGCCGGGAAAGTCTCTTAAATCGAGCACATACTTGATTTCAATGCTTTCACCGAGCTTTTCGGCAATAATATCGGCATTTTTTAACAGGATGTTCCCGACACCGGAGCCGACAACACCGTAACCCATAATGGCTGCTTTCATTTGGTATTACCCCTTTTAATAAATTATTACTATAATAGCATTATCAGGTACTTTATGCAAGTTTTTTGCGCGTTTTTTTCAAATCTTTGGGGCGCGGCTGTTGAATTCCGTTTGAAATGGTGTATAATAATATTAATATCGAATTGTCACGAGATGTGTCAACACTTGGAAAGGACTGTATATGGATACCAAGAAGATTGAAAAACGAAGAAGTTTTCTGATCAACATCATTTTCTGGATGGCGGTAGCGGCAATTCTTTATGTGCTGTTAGTCAAAGCACTGCCGATAGTGCTGCCGTTTTTTATCGCGTTTGTCATAGCGCTCATTTTAAATAAACCCTCATTTAAAATTCACCAAAAATTCCCGAAAATAAAAAAGAGCGCGGCAGGCAGAATTTTATTTTTAATTGTGCTTATTATTATAGCGCTGATCATCGCCTTTGCCGGCGTGAGCATTGCTTCATACATTAAAGACTTTGCCAAGTGGCTGGGGGCGAACTTTAAGCACATTCCGGGCTACCTGCTTGGCTTAAAAACCAAGGTGCTTGATGCAACCGCTTCACTGCCCGACAGTATCCGCGGTGCGGTGGAAAATGCGCTCAACAAATACGCTTCGACCGATGCAATTAAATCCATTGATGTGAGCAAGATTTTAACCGGTGCTGCCGGCGGCGTCTGGTCCTTCGCCAAGGGTGTGCCGAGTGTGCTCGTTTCCACACTCATTGCCATTATCGCCACCTTCTTTATGTTTGGTGCGTATGACGATATCGTGCTCTTTATCAGAGCCCAGCTGCCCGAAAGAGGCAGAACGATGCTTTCGGATGTCAAATCCGCTTTTAAAGATACAATCGGCAAGTATGCGCTCGCCTACGGTAAAATTATTCTCATCACCTTCGGTGAAATCCTCGTTTCACTGTTATTAATGAAACTCTTTAAGATTTATAAAGGCAGCTATATTCCGCTCATTGCGGCAGGCATTGCCATTGTTGACATTCTCCCGGTGCTCGGCACGGGCTCCATTGTGGCGCCCTGGGCGGTGATTTGCTTTGTGCAGGGCGATATCGCGATGGGCATTGCGCTGTTGGTGATGTGGGGTGTCATCAGTGTCATTCGCCAATATATCGAGCCGAAATTGGTCGGCAAGCAAATCGGCTTAAACCCGGTGCTGACATTATTCGGTATGTATGTGGGCTTGAAGGTATTCGGCGCGATCGGCATGTTCGGGCTGCCGATTACGATTATTGTTTTAAAAGCATTGCAGGATACCGGTAAAATCCACCTGTGGAAAACACCCGAAGAAGTCGGACTCAGAGAGCCCAAGTCGGAAGAAACGCCGGAAACCAAACCGCTTTTGCAAAAAGTATTCTCCAAGAAAAAGGGAAAAGAAGAGAAGTAAAACAAGTGAAAAAAGGCTGCAGGATTCCCTGTAGCCTTTTTTAGTTTGCGGATTACAGTACAGTGTGGAGAGTGGAGAGTGAAGAGTGAAGTTGGTGGCGAGTTCGGTTTACCGAACTCGCATTTTTTATAATACAAGGCGTAGCCTCGCTGCTGTTGCCGACTGCCGACTGCCGACTGCTGATTTACGGCAAAAAAATAAGGCTTGGGGCACCCTAAATAAAGAGGGACAGGTTTTTGCGTTGTTCTTTCATCCGCCTAAGCGATAAAAAATCCCTTGAATACGGCAAGTATGCAAAGAATTTTTTCTCACTTATCCGAATAAAATAACTTAGCATAGCCGAC
>JAFRJB010000098.1 GCA_017432485.1 Clostridia bacterium | reverse complement strand
GGTGAACCCACAGCACTAATCGCTGCTAGTTATGGCTCGAATGCTTCTAATAGTTATTATACACAAAATTCCAAAAAAAGCAACAGTGATAGAAGCAGCGGTTCGCAAAAGCGAACTCGCGTTATGATGCAAGGCTTTGCCTTGCGGCTGAACCCTGAACCCTGAACACTGAAAACTGCGAAATAGCGCGGGGCGCTATTTCGCCTGCATCCCGCACTCAAAGTAGAAGTAGCAGGCTTTTCTCATAAAATCCTCGGTCACATTGAAGTGCTCGGCGAGTTCCCAGCTCTCTTTCCCCTGCGCGAGCAGGGAGCAGAGCTCGGCTTTGGGCACTAACTGCTTAACCGCCCAGCGCTCGGCGAGCATTTCGGCGCGCTTTCTGACCGGCTCGGGGGCGCGCATGCCGTAAAACGCATCGGTGTGAATATGCCCGAGCTCGTGCGCGAGCACAATGCGCTCCTCGGGCGAGTTTTCGGCAATAGCGTAGTCCAAACCGATGAAAAATTGCCCGCCGTATTTGACCGCGACTGCCTGCGCGGCAGCGAGGGGCGCATAGTCAATGCGCGCGCCTTTGCCGACTGCCAGGCGGTGCAAATCATCGTTACATATTGTATTTTTGCTTAATGTACTGCACAAAGTCTTCAACCTCTTTCCACGCCTGTTCGCTGACTTCTTCACTGCCGCCGAACAGCGCGACCTTTGCCGCTTCTTCGGGTGAAAGCTCTGCGGGGGCATTGCGCACATCGGTGTTGCCCAGCAGATAATCCGTGCTCACATGGAAGAACCCGGCAATTTTGAGCAGCTGCTCCGTTTTGGGCGCAGCGCTCGGGTTTTGGCGCCAATAGGTCACCGTGGTTTTAGCGATACCGAGTTTGGTTGCAACTGCGCTCGGGCTCATGCCTTTTTCGCGCGCGAGTTCCTCAAATCGACTAAAAAATAACATACTGTTTCCTCTCATACAATTACTTGTATTTCAAAAGTACGAAAAACCGCACTTTCTGCGCTTGACAAGTACGAAAAATCAAACTATAATGCCTTTAGAGTTCAGTTTTTCGCACTTATCTGCCTATATTTTTGTTGTTTCATAGCCTTATTTTACTATAAAGGTACGAAAAATGCAACCTATTCGCGGCGTATAGTACGAAAAAAAGGATTATTATTTTTTTAGCATCAACAACAGTTCGACGCAAACACCACAATATATAGTGCTTTTTTGAAAAAAATCTGCTTTCACCACTAAATATGACAAAGTTCATAGCATTTTGCCGCTACACTGAGAATGCGGTAAGAAAAGCGGCACTTTTGCAGAGATAGCGCTCATTATGGCAAAATGCGGCGAAAGGGCGCAAGCCCGATTCCCGTCGGGCAAGTCCAATATAAAGTCAAGCGCCGGCTTGCTATAGTCAAAGAGCAACAGCGCGAAAGGAGGCAGCCATGGAGCACATCTACTTAATCAATTTTGTGTATGACGACGGCAGAGAAAAACTGCTGTGGGATGAAGCGTACCTTGGCATGCAGTCTTTGGCAGCTGTGAAAGTTTTCGCCGAAAAGCGGATGAGGCGGCTCAATGGAGAGTTTACGGCATCCATTGTCGGCAAGATTGCAAAATATGAAATTTTGGCAGGGGCAAAGATTATGGAAAAAAGCAGCGAGTAAAGGAGAACGCATGGCAAGTTTAAACACAATGATTTTTGATGTGACAGGGACCGCGCTTTCCCTGCGCGAGCAGGCACAGGTGCTGACAAGCGGGTCACTGCGGGCAGACCGATGCTGTTTCTACTTTAACAATGTGTGGGACAGTTTCGGCGGGAAGCTCGCTTTTTTCGGCGCTGACCGCGACAGGCTGGTGCCGGTGGTGCTCACCGAAGCGGCAGATTCACAAGAGCAGTCGTACTTTTACTGCACCATACCGCGCAGCGTTTTGGCACAGTGCGGCGCGCAGATATACATCTGTGTGCGCGGCAGTGACCCGGCGGATGAAAGCACGCTATGCAGCCGGCTTTACCACGCCGCCATTGCCGACAGCGGGGAGGTACAACTCTACATCACCGAAGAAGAAAGCGAAAACTTTTTGGCGGCGGTTAGCGCGGCGCTGACAACGATGCGAAACGAGACTAACAGCGCCATGGCGACCCAGCGCAGTGAGAATGCGGCGGCCGTGGCTGCACTGAGCGGCAAGGCGATTGCGAGCGCGGTGATAAACGCGCAGCACGAATTGGTGCTGACGATGGACGACGGCACGGTTTTTAACCTCGGCAATGTGAAAGGCGACACCGGTGCCAGAGGTAACGGAATTAACAATATTTATTTTACCCATGATAACTGTTTGACCATTGAGACCACCGACCATTCTTATTATTCCCACGGCAGTTTGCAAGGTCCTAAAGGTGACAAGGGCGACAAAGGCGACACCGGTGAACAGGGCGCTAAAGGCGACAAGGGCGACAAGGGCGATACCGGCGCCACGGGCGCGGCCGGCAACGACGGTGCCGACGGTGCAGCCGGCAAGTCCGCCTACGAAGTCGCGGTTGACAACGGTTTCTCCGGCACAGAAGCGCAGTGGTTGGCTTCTTTGGTCGGCGCAACCGGTCCGCAGGGACCGCAGGGCGCAACAGGTCCGGCGGGCAGCGATGCGAAGCAACTCAGCAACATAAGTGTAAACAGTAATGACGGCCGTGTCTATCTGTACTTTAATGATTTGACGAGTCAAACAACATCGCTCTTCCTCAAACCGACATTGCCCACCGGGCAGGGCGGCAGTGATGTGAGGTACAGCCTGCAGGAATTGGCAACCTACCTCTATGGTGGGCTGCAGCGGTTTGAGTATGGTGTTAATGTTAGCGAAGTAAACGGAAACTATTATTTTTCGCAGAGCGACATCGACTATATTTACGCCAACAAACCCGCATTTTTAGAAATATCGCTGACGGTGGATAACACAACCATCAAACAGCTCTTTACACTTGTCGCGCACAACACAATTCAAAATTATTATAATGGTCAAATGGTTTATTTGACACAAAACGACTTTCCCGGCTCCCAAAACAACACACTTAATTTCATCGGTATTCCACAGACTGCAAGCACAGCTGCTACCATTAGAGAATTGTCGGTGCAAGAGGCGTTGGAAAGCGGCACGAATATTAAGACAATTAACGGCATCTCGCTTTTGGGTTCCGGCAATATCCAAACGCGCAGAGTATTGCCCAGCGCTGCATACAACTACACGGCACTGCAAGCGGCGGCGGATACCACCAACCTGCCCGACGGTGATTATTACTTGGAGCAGGATTGGAATGTCGCATTGAGTGCCGGAACTATCGTGACGATATCCCAATTTGACACGGTTCGTATTCAAAGAGTTACAGGCTATTGCGATATTTATTATGGCGAAGGCAGGGTTGAGATTGACACGGCAGAGCAAAGCGCAACAAACCATTGGTTTGCAACGGAAAACTATGTCGCTACCGCGTTAAGCGGTGTTGTTCACTCGCAGTCGGTCAGCACGCTCTGGAAGGGTACGCAGGCGGCATATAACGCGATTGCCGTGAAAGATGCAAACACCTTATACATCATCACCGAAGACCCGCCGGCTCAGCAAAGCGGCAACGAAGGAGAATAATATGGCAATTCAAATCGGAAACGAGAGTGTTGCGGCGCTGCACATCGGCGGTGACAAGGTAGAAAAAATTGTTCTCAATGGGGAAACTGTCTATGAAAGCGAGCCGGCTTACTTGAAGGTGCTCAAGACCGTCACCACACTCACGGCGGCACTTGTCGAGGAACTGGGGCTGGCTTCGCTGCAGGATGTCTTTATTCCCGACAATGTTGAAACCATTGATGCCGGTGCATTGAGCGGCTGCAATTTTCGCACGCTGAGTGTGCCGTGCACCATTAACCGCAACTGCAAGAATATGTCGGTGGAAAATGCGCAAACCGTGAAAGTCAGACCGACACAAACCTCTACGCAACTGCTGTCATATGCCACGCAGTCCAATCGCATTTGGAATTCAATTTTCGGCAGTAATATCGGCGAAGTCATTCTCGAACCCGGGATAACGGCAATCGGGCCTTATGCTTTTGCAAATAAAATAGGCACAACAAGACCCGCTGTTGGCATTTCGATATCCGCCGTTACCATTCCGAATACGGTGGAAACTATTGGAATTTATGCGTTTCACGACTGCTCGGAACTGACAGCAGTCAGCATCCCGGACAGTGTCGAGAGCATCGGCTTAAATGCGTTTTACAGCTGCGATAAATTGGAAACGCTTGCTTTGGGCAGCGGAGTGACAACCGTTGGCAATAACGCTTTTAGCTATTGCACGGCGCTGACGGATGTCACGCTGGGCAACGACTTTAACTGTGCGCTCAGTCTGTCGGCAGGCGATTACACTGCCGCCACCATGGCAGCGATGCTTGCGGCACTCAAGGATTTGACGGGGCAATACGCAAAAACACTCACGCTCGGTGCAGCCAACCTTGCCAAACTCAGCGCAGAGCAGCAGGCGATTGCCACTGCCAAGAATTGGAACTTAGCGTAGGGGGTGAAGCGATGAAAACGGAAATTATAATAGCGCTCATTTCATTTTTAGGCTCCGTTATCGGAACATTTGGCGGGATTGTGGCGAGCTCGCGCATCACGGCGTATCGGCTGGAGCAGCTTGAGAAAAAGGTAGACAAGCACAACAATTTTGCAGAGCGCATTCCGCTCGTGGAAAAGGATATTAAGGTTCTCAATCATCGAGTGGAGGATTTGGAAGAAATGGAAAAGGAGAAAGACAAATGATAGAACTTTATAAAACCAACCGCACCTTTCGCACGTTTGTGCAGTCGTTCGTCGCCTCTGTGATTGCCAACGCGGCGGCAGCAGTGACAATGATAAACAGCGAAAACTGGTGGAAAATACTGTTAAATACGCTGATTATTCCGGCGATGGCAAGCGCCTTTGCAGAGATAACGAGCGAGAGTTATGAAGGGGAGTAGCAGCGGCAGAGCCGCTGAATGAAGACGCTACGCTAATGAAGACGCGCCAAAGTGCTAATGAAGGGCGACACATTCGCACTTGATTAGAAAAGCGGTTCGGTAAACCGAACCGCCGGCACAATTCAACATTATAATGTGCCGCTTTGCGGCACCGCCATTCGCCAATATGCTGACAGCTAATTGGCGAATAGGCGAAAGGAGGACAGCGATGTTTTTTTACAACCAACTGCATTACGCGCATGTGGACTACGCAAAGCCCGACGGCAGCCCTGCCACTATCGCCAGCGGCGGCTGCGGGGTGTGCGCGGCGCTGATGGTGCTCAATAACCTTTACGGCAAGGAAGTGATGTCAGTCGCCGCGCTGGCGCAGTTTTCCAAAGACTGCGGCGCCAGGGGCTACGACGGCACCGATATGGCGACATTGCTCACAGCGCTATCTAAAAAATACGCGATTACTTACAAAGCGACTGTTTACAATAAAGAGTTGCTTGCCCACCTCAAAGCGGGCGGCATGGCAATCATCAACCAGGGCACGGAATACAACGTGTTCAGCACCTCCGGGCATTTTGTGGCGTGCCACAGTGTGGTCAGCGGGGAAACGATTCGCTGCCTCGACCCGTATTGGTATGAGGGCAAGTTTGCGGGCGAACCGCGCTGCCGCCGCGTAGAAAAAGTCACCGGCAACGAGGTGTGGGTCAGCTTAAGCGAAATCGGCAAGGCGACAAGCGGCAGAAACCCCTGCTACTTCTTAGTTACCTTCACCGGCAAGCGCCACAAGCCGACTCTCAAAGCCGGGCAGACTGTCAAACTGACCAAGCGCGCCAAACTCTATAGCGCCAACTCCGCCCAAAGCGGGGTGCGCAAAATCAGCGACTTCTCGCGCTTTGACTGCGCCGCCGAAGCGGTGCTCAAGCGCGGCGCGAGCTTTAAAGCCGACAAGGTGGTCACAAAGGCAAATAAAAACATCTGGCTTTACAACGCACAATATAACGGCTGGATTTGTGTGTATGACTATAAGAATGATATCAGCAAGGTAAGCGAGAAATAAGGAATGTGTCGCGCTGTCGCTCAGCAGTCGGC
>JAFRJB010000097.1 GCA_017432485.1 Clostridia bacterium | reverse complement strand
TGGGAGGGCTCTGCCCTCACCCGATTTTAACGTGCGGCAAACGCCGCACCAAAAGGAATTGAGCGAAGCGGAACGAGTGCGAGTGTCTCGCCCTCACTTCTTACCTCTTCACTATTACTTCTTACTTCAATAAGGATTTGGGAGCCGCAAGGGCTCCGCAAATCCTTATTTGTAAAACTCTTTTGCAATATTGACACCTGCCATCGCGTCTTTTGCGTAGTAATCGGCATCAATTTGCTTTGCGTAGTCGGGTGTGAGCACCGCGCCGCCGACCATCACTTTCGCATCGGTGCCGGCGTGCAAGAGCTTAATTGTCTTTTCCATACTCGGCACGGTAGTCGTCATCAAGGCACTCAGCCCCACCAATTTCGCGCCGGTTTCTTTGACCGCTTCCACCACTGCTTCGCAGGGTACATCTTTGCCAAGGTCTATCACATTAAAACCGTAGTTTTCCAACAGTACTTTGACAATGTTTTTGCCGATGTCGTGAATATCGCCCTCAACCGTAGCAATCACAATCTTGCCGCCCTGCTGCTCGGCAACTGCTACGGGCATCGCGGCTTTGATTTCGTCAAAAGCGGCTTTTGCCGCATCCGCGCTCATTAAGAGTTGGGGCAAGAAGAGAGTCTTCTTTTCAAACTGCATGCCCGCTTCATCGAGCGCCGGCACAATGTAGCGGTCAATGAGCTCCAAAGAGTCGGTGGTTTTTAACAGTTCTTTTGTCTGCGCGGCGGCTTCTTTAGAGAGCCCGCGCAAAATGTATTGCTTCAAATCGCCTTCGCCTGCTGCAACGGCAGGGGAAGTATCCTGTGCATTCGCGATGTAAGCGGCACACCCTTCATCTTTGCCGGCAAGTGCGACAAAGGCGTAGTAAGCGTTCATCATCGGTTTCGAAAGCGGGTTAATAATCCCGGCGCTCAAGCCTGCCTGCATGGCAAGCGTAAAGAAAGCGGTATTAATCGCTTCGCGGTTGGGCAACCCGAAAGAAATGTTGGAAACGCCCAGCACCGTGTGCAGCCCTTCGGCGTGGAGCCGCCGCAGGGTTTCGAGGGTGATATTGGCGTTGTTACTGTCGGTGCTGATGGTCATTGCCAGCGGGTCAAAAATCAAATCTTTTTTATCGATACCGTAGCTTTTCGCGGTTTCGATTAAGCGCCGGGCAATCGCAAGCCTGCCTTCGACCGTGGCGGGAATGCCGCTTTCATCTAAGAGCAGGCATACGCACACCGCGCCGTATTTTTTTGCAATCGGAAAGACCTTTTCCATACTACTGCGCTTGCCGGTGACGGAGTTGAGCATCGCCTTGCCGTTGTAGCGGCGCATCGCAGCTTCAAGTGCCTTGGTGTTGGCAGTGTCGATTTGCAGCGGGGTATGGACCACGCCCTGCACGGCTGTCACTGCGGCGGGGAGCATGGTGCTCTCATCTATTTCCGGCAGCCCCGTGTTGACATCAAGCACTGCCGCGCCTGCCGCCACTTGAGCGGTCGCTTCGTTAGAGATGTAGGAAATATCGTTTTCGATCAGCGCCTGTTTAAAGCGCTTTTTACCGGTCGGGTTAATGCGCTCGCCAATGACAACAGGCGTGTTGCCCAGCTCCACTGTGGTGGAGTAAGAGGAAATATAGCTGTTTGTTTTTACTGTATTGGCTTGTGCCGGTATGTCACGGCAGGCACCGATCATCGCTGCGATGTGGTCGGGCGTGGTGCCGCAGCAGCCGCCGAGGTAGGAAACGCCGAGCGCGGCAATCTCACGCATCGCGGCGGCGTATTCTTCCACTGTCAGGTTATAGACTGTTTTGCCGTTAATGCTTTCGGGCAGACCCGCGTTGGGCTGCGCCAAAATCGGCAGGGAAGAGTAGCGGCGCAGCTCTTTGACCAGCTCCAAAAACTGTTTGGGACCGAAGCCGCAGTTAACGCCGATGACATCTGCCCCGAGGCTCTCGGCGAGCACGGCGGCGGTCTGTACATCCGCACCGGTTAAAAGCCTGCCGCTTTCATCAAAGATGAAGGAGGCAAACACCGGTAAATCGCAGTTCTCTTTTGCCGCGAGCAGCGCAGCTTTCATTTCGTAGGTATCCGAAACGGTTTCAATAATCACGGCATCGGCACCCGCCTTACCGGCGCGAATGACTTGGGCGTAAATATCCACCGCTTCTTCAAAATCGAGTTCGCCCATCGGCGCAAGCAGTTTGCCGGTCGGCCCCAAATCGAGCGCGACCTTTTTGCCCGCCTGTTTTGCGAGCTCCACACCGGCTTTGACTATCGCTTCGCAATTCTCGAAGCGCAGGCGATTGGCGCCGAAAGTATTGGTAGTGATGTAGTCACTGCCCGCTGCGGCGTAAGCCTTGTGCACGGCAAGCACCTGCTCGGGATGCGAGAGGTTCCAGCTGTCGGGCGCGGTGCCGCGCGGCAAGCCCGAAGCCTGCAGGAGCGAACCCATACCGCCATCAAAAAATTCAATCTTCATACTCTACCCCTATAAACGCAGTCACACTTTTGGAGGGTATCATAAGCATTGTATCGCTCAGTGTTACCCCGATGCGTTTTGTAATATCCATTAAATCAAAAAAATCCTTTTGGCTTTCGAGCGCCAAGTCAAAGTAGCCGGGAGAATAGCGCTGCCGGAGCTTGACGTGGTGCGTTTCTTTTATTTGCGCTTCCAAATTGTCGCAAACTTCCTCGACCATTGCCGCCAAAACCGCCTGGTAAATCATCAGCTGCGCCGCGCCTTCGGCTTTGGCAGTGCGCAAGAGAGTGTCTGCCTGCGTGCCGAGAGTCGCAGCAAAGGCAACCACCTGCTTGCAGCCTGCCAGGTTCGCGGCAAGGCGCTTACTTTCAAAGCGCACCCCGCCGATGAGAGCACCGCCGGCATCTGTCGTGCAGTCAAAAAATTCATAGATGGTTTTCGGGCGAATGGTTTGGTAGGCTTTCTCGGTGCAGCGCGCAATGCGCTGCAGCAGCTCTTCATCTTTCACACCCGAATTGGTGCGCAGGTAGCGCAACACTTCTTTTGTTTCTATCATTTTACAGTAAATCCCGAATGCCCTCAAGCACTTCGTGAGTGGTTTGGGGCTTGTTCATGGTGTATATGTGAATGTTCTTTTGCCCGCGCTCGATTAAATCGCGAATTTGCTTGATTGCATAGTCAATACCGGCTTTGCGCATTTCTTCCGGCGCGCCGGCATAGGTTGCCGCCAAGTCGGAAAAGGCTTTGGGAATGGTGCAGCCCGAGAGCGAAACACTTCTGCCGATTTGGCTGATGGCGGTAATGGGCATAATGCCCGCCACCAGCGGTGCGGTAATGCCCGCTTTGCGGCAGTTTTTCTCGAAGCGGAAGAAAATATCGTTTTCAAAAAACATCTGTGTGGTTAAAAAGTCTGCGCCGGCATCCGCCTTTTGCTTTAAGTAAAAGAGGTCGTCTGCCACACTCGGGCTTTCGGGGTGCTTCTCAGGGTAGCAGGCGGCGCCGATGCAAAAGTCGCCCTGCGCTTTAATGAGCGAAATGAGTTCACTCGCGTAGCGAAAATCGGGTGTATGCGCAGGGGCTTCGGCGGCAATATCGCCGCGCAGTGCCAAGATGTTTTCAATCCCGGCGGCTTTGAGGTGTTCAATGACTTCAAGTACTTTTTCTTTGGTGGAGTTGACACAGGTTAAGTGCGAGAGCGGCACCGCGCCGCAGCGCAAAATGTCTTCGGCAATCTCGGCAGTAAAGCCTGCGGTCGTGCCGGCAGCACCGTAGGTTACGGAGATAAAAGCAGGGTCAAAGGTAATCAGCTCCTCGACCACCTGCTTGCTGTGCGCAAGCTTTTCCCACTGCTTGGGAGGGAAGACCTCTAAGGAAACGTTTACACCGCCTTGCGCCAAAATGTCTTTTATTTTCATAATGCACCTCTAAGATGAAAATAATATAACTATAATAAAACATCATACCATATTATAGGGCGCATTGCAACAAATAAGGATTTGTCGAGGTCTATGAGTAAAAAGTTTTCATTGATTTCAACCGACTTTTCTACCCCTCAGTCGCGCCAATCGCGCGCCAGCTCCCCTCGTCAAGGGGAGCCGAGAAGCGGTTAAGAAGAAACGGTCAAT
>JAFRJB010000096.1 GCA_017432485.1 Clostridia bacterium | reverse complement strand
GGTGAGGGCCGAGCCCTCCCACACTTATTCACTATTCCTTTTTACTTATTACTTCAAATAAGGATTTGCGCGCTCGGAGAGCGCGCCAAATCCTTATTTGTTGCAATCGTTTAAATAATACTCTTTATCGTACACCACATCTGCCATGGAGCCGGCGGATGCCCAAAGGGTATCTGCCTGCTGTTTCCAAGCTTGATAGCCGTGAATATCGGCAGGGAAATCCATATAGTGGTGCTTAATTTTAGAAGCAATGGTGGAGTAATGCAGTAGTTTTTTAATCGTTTTGACTCTCATCTTACCGTTTAACACGCCTTTGAGCAGCCCTTTGATTAAATCTTTCTTCTCCTGCTCCTTATCCACCTTTTGGTTGCGCAGCGAGCTCTTGAAAATGAGGTTGTGTTTAAACTCATAGTCGTTTTCTGCGCGCGAGCAATCCACCGCGCCGGTCATCGTTGCCAGCAGTTCGGCAAACTGCGCGCCCTGTGAGCGCTGGTAGCGCACATTGACACCCCACATTTCTTCTGCGGTAGGGCTTTCGCCGCTTTGCATAGCCGCGCCGATTTCTTGGGCGGCAATATCCACTAAGTACCATGCAGCCGTAACCCCTTCCCCGTTATTGGGCTTGGTCAGGCAAACACTGTCGCCGAGCGCCACAAAGCCGTCTGCCACAAAGGAGTAAGGCGGTCTGTGGTACGGCACAGCGCCTCTTTCGACCTTATCAATACGAAACGGCGGAATGGAAATATCCTGCAAAAACTTTTTTAGACAACGCTCGCCGTATTCATAAGACATATTGGCACCCACGCCCAAAATGGCGCCCTGCTCTATTTCGCGCGGCGCAATCCAAACCTTGTAGAAAGGCCAGGAAATGGTGTGGCGAATGTGCACTTTTTCGGGCTTTAAGAAAGAGACATAGTTGACCGTGACATAGAATTTATCGGTCTGCTCGAGCTTAAAGTTTTCGCAAATGCAGCCGGCAGGCAGTTTGGTGCGCGCAACAGCGGGAATGCCGGAGCAATCCGCCACCAACTTGGCATGCACCGGGGCGACTTTATCCCCGCGGCGCAGCTTGGCGCCGACAACCTTACCGCCTTCTATTATCAGCTCGTCAAACTCGGTTTCAAAAGCACACTCTGCGCCGTATTCCTCCGCCCAGCGCACCAGGCGCTGAATATAGGCGGGCAGCTTCATCACATAAACCGTGTGCTCGTGATACTTCTCCCACCTGCCCAAAGCCGAGCGGGAGGCGGAAAACTTAAAGGAATGCACAAAGTCATCCCCCGCCTCGGGCGCAGGCGCACCGTAGCGCCGCATTTCGCCCAAGTCCATATGGAAGATTTCCAGGCGTTTGCCAAGTTCTTCTTTTTTATCCTTATCGACCACCAGCACGCTGTAGCCCTGCTCTGCCATACGCTTGGCAAAGTAAAGCCCCGCCGTGCAGGCGCCGATAACTAAAACATCATATTGCATAGTTTAATAAAATGTAGAATTTAGAAATTGAATGCAGAATGAAGGCGGCAAAACGCAGTTTTGCATTACAATGCAACACAAAGTGTTGCCACCTCAACTTTGCCGCAGGCAAAACATCATTAGCGCAGCGGCATCACTAACGTAGTGACATCACATGGCAGAGCCATACATCACTCAGCGCGTAGCGCTGTTATTCGGGGTATGCGAAGTTAACAGCGCCTTCGGCGATTTCAACCGTGAATTTATTTTCAAAAATTACTTCACCGTCAAGCGAATAGGCAAAGCCTTCGGGAGCAACCACTTCCACCTTCTTGGCTTGGCGGTAAGTGATAATATCCTGCATTGCCGGGTCATCCAAATGCTTGCCCTCGGTGTAGGTGCCTAAAATCTTAACAAAACGCAGTCTGGAAATGGGCTTAATCATGCACACTTCAATCAAACCGTCATCCACTTTAGCTCTGGGGGCGCACTTAAAAGAACCGCCCACATACTGCCCGTTGGCAAGGGTGCAAAGCAGGCACTTGCCGTCGGGATTAATGACTTCACCATCGGCTCTGACCTTGCACTTATTTTTCATACTGGTCAACAGCGCGGTGACAATGCCCTTGGTGTAGGCGCTCTTGCCGCCGTGACCGGTCTTGTCTCTCTGCTTATTAATGGTAATGGCAACGGTGGTATCAAAACCGAAGTTGACCACATTGTTGGAATATCTGTCGCCGACTTTGAGTAAGTCAATTTTCTTTGCTTCGGCAGTCAAAATCGCTTCCACATTCATAAACTTTTCGGCGCCGCCGAAAACCTTCACAAAGTCGTTGCCGCTGCCGCAGGGGTAGCAGGTAACAGAAGCGTTGTCATAACCGACTGCACCGTTGAAGACTTCGTTGACCGTGCCGTCACCGCCGCAGGCGATAAAGCGCACCTGCTCCTCCGGGTTTTCAGCCAAATAGCTCTTAACATAGTCGGTCGCATCGCCGACCGCCTTGGTCAAATAAATCTCGCACTGCTCTTTTTGCTCAAGAGTCTCTAACTGTGCGCGGATATTCGCCTCGTTATCTTCTGTGCCCGCATGCGGGTTGACAATAAAAATGTACTTCATAATTCTCTCTCCTATCTCTATAAAATCATTTACTTAATAATAACATACCAACCGTAATCAGCGCTTCACCCAACAGGTAAGTGAGCATAACAGTGAAGTGGCGCTTAAAGATAATATCTTTCTTGTCGTGGTAGCGCACCAGGAACAGTGTGCAATCGGAAGTAAAGAAGAGGATAGCACCTGCATACGCAATCATTGCCGCCGCATTCATATTGCTTAAGAGCTGCATGAAAGCGAAAATATTCATGGTGCTGTTGGCGATTAAATACAGATACATCGGCACCACCATAATTTTTGGGGTGTTTTTCTTGACCGCCAAGATAATTTTGAGCGCAATCGCCAAATACACAATAGCAAGAGGCACCACAAAATACCACTTAACTTGCGCAAAATCAATATTCGGCACATACACCAAAATAAAGGTGATATGGCTGATTAAGAAAGCAATACCGCCGGCGGTAAACCAGCCGTTCCCCTTGGGAATGAGCAGCACATCGCCAAGCCAGCTTGTGGCAATTGCCACAATTAAAACAATATTGAGCTTTTCACCGGCTGCAAGCGCGGCGAAAATGTAGTAAGCGAGCAAAAAGATTAAGAGCATCGGTTTAGTAATAGCTCTTTTTTTCGCCTCATCTTTCCACGAATGGTACAAATGCACGGCACCGGCTGCAATAAACAGTGCCAAAAAGACATAGGAAACAATAGTCATATTTTTTTCTCCTTTTTTAACGGCTGACCGCCGACTGCCGGCTGCCGACCGCTATTATATAATAATAAGTTACCAATATTTTATAGATTTGTCAATAAATGCTGCAAAAAAAAGTGGCTGAAATCGGCATTTTTTGTGCTTTTTCCATAATAGATTAAATTTTTTAAAAAAATGCTTGCATATTGACAAAGCTTGTGCTAAAATACTATTGAATTCTAGTATTCGATTTTTTAAAGGAGGAATTGCGCAATGAAAAAGTATGAGCAGCCGGCAATTGAGCTCATCAAATTTTCTGTCCTGGAAGTTTTAGGTTCTTCAGAAACCTCCACTTCGGATTCCACAAGCGATTGGGATACCGAAATCATTCCGGGTATCTAATTTGTACGATTCAAAAAGAAAAGAGCAGTACCACCGGGGTACTGCTCTTATTCTTTATAGTTTAGCATTAGCACCGGGCTGCTATTGCTCGGTTCTCGTCGGCGGGCAGTCATTGTGGTGAGTTCGTTAAATCGAACTCGCCTATCGTAATTGCATTCCCGTGGTTGATGTGGTGCAAAAAAGCCCGCACTGCAAATGCAGTGCGAGCATATTCTCTTTATAATCTGTTAAATCCCGATACGCGGAGTTTGGTACGGGTCTTTTGTGGTGGTTTCGGAAGGTGTTTGCAAAGCCGAAGCGCACACAACATCCTGCGCCGAAAACTTCACATATTCTACTATCGGTTGCTCATACTGTTTCAACTGTTTTCCCTCCCGCAGAGTGTTTTTATTATTATAGCATATTTTACATTAAAATGTCAAAAATGAAAGTAAGCGGTGTAAAAATATCATATAGATATTTACAACGCGCCCTGAGTGTGATATAGTGAAAGCAGAATATGAAAGGAGATACCGCTATGGAAAACACTTTGCACCCGTGGGAAGAACCCTGTTCGCCCAATCCCCTTTTCTTTTTGACTTACTCCGCTTCTGCCGCAACACCGACAGATGAGGACGACGATGACGATTATGATTACGACGATGATTATGACGATGAGTATGATGATGACGATGAGTCATATGAATACGAAGAGTATAACGAATTTCGCGAAGCATATGAAGATTATGTGGAAGAATATGATGAAGACGATGACCGCTACGGCGATGAATTAGAGGATTTGAGCGACCTCGGCTTTGACGACGATTTTTAAACAGTTTTGTGCCCCTGTGCTTGCCGCACAGGGGTAGTTTTTATTTTTATATTGACAAACTGCCGTTTTTATTATAGAATATATCAGCACAAAGAAATGGGCCATTAGCTCAGTTGGTTAGAGCAACCGGCTCATAACCGGTCGGTCCGGGGTTCGAGTCCCTGATGGCCCACCAATGATATAGGGGTATAGCTCAGTTGGTAGAGCAGCGGTCTCCAAAACCGCGTGCCGAGGGTTCAAGTCCTTCTGCCCCTGCCAAAAAGAAACAGTGTCGCAAAGCGGCACTGTTTCTTTTTGACAGGTAGGACTTGAACCTGAGGCACGCGAAGCGTGCCGGGGCGAGGAGCCGACCGCTCCCGGTGGGAGATGAAGGGAGGCGACCGAGGTGAAGAAACAAGGAGTGCCACAACCGCTCCAAGGGCAGTGGCACGACTATGTTTCTGAGGGGTCGAGGAGCCGACCGCTCCCGGTGGGAGATGAAGGGAGGCGATCGAGGTGAAGAAACAAGGAGAATTGCGAAGCGCTCCAAGCGACAGGCGAAAAATCCACCGCGAAGGTTTGGTTTATTCTCGCTGATTTGCCCTAATATTGCGTTAAAAATACTCGCAATACACACTGGTATTGACTGCGTTTTTTTACCTTTTCTTAGAACAAATCAGCAGAGAATAAACTGCTACACACT
The DNA here is from genome assembly GCA_017432485.1 of Clostridia bacterium. Taxonomy (GTDB): domain Bacteria; phylum Bacillota; class Clostridia; order Oscillospirales; family Acutalibacteraceae; genus RUG714. Next base: position 12,433 of record JAFRJB010000096.1, on the reverse strand, counting down.
TAAAATCCAGATAGTTAAGATGTAATTTGTTATTTGAGAACGCAGGTTGGCTGGCGCCAATCAAGGTCGAAAATAGCAAAGTGCGCTTAAATAGCGGATTTTAAGCAAACTGTCGCGGTAAAATTCCCGCCATACGACTATGTTTCTGAGGGGCAGTTACAGACAGTCCTTCCGCCCCTGCCATAAAAAAGCAGTTCTGTAGAACTGCTTTTTTCAATGAAATAAATCCCTTGCGGGATTTATGAAGTATTCCTGCGGAATATGAAGTAGCCGGTGCTATGAAGTATGCTGCGCATATGATTAAGGGATTTTAGCCGAGCGAAGCGACCGCCAAGGTTCCGGGAACCAACTCCAAATCTTTGATTTGACAAGTTGGTCGGGTTCTTATTTTACTTCATATTGCAGTAAAAACTGCAATACTTCATAATTTTTTAAATTACTTCATAACTGCCACCGGCAGTTATTTCATTTTTTTGCGGTGCTTGTGTTTTTGATAGGCAGAAGTCTTGACCCGAGGCGCGCATCATTTTTTTGCTTCAAAACATATTTTACAATATCTTTTTGCCTGCCAACTTGACTGTTTTTTAATCTACAATTATAATATAATAAAGCAGAGGGTCAAATAACCCTTTACCTCGGGGAGGAACGTATGAAACACTCATTAAAGCGCAAAACGATTGCCATGTTTGCCGCCATCGGCTTACTGTTTGGCGCCATTTCTACTTTAATTTACGCTAAGGGAATTACCGATATTACAAAAGAGCAGTATTCCCAGCAATCGATTGATTTAACCAAAACCGTTGCGGCGGAGATTGAGGTTGAGCGTGTTATCCGATTAAAAGAAGCGGTAAAAGCCATTTACGACAAAACGCCCAATGTTGTTTTAAGCGACCGGTGGGGCACGCCGGAGTTTGACGCATACATTGCGCTGTATAAAGATATTGAAAAAAATGAAGATTTTCTTTTCTTGCGCGACCACTTGCGCAAAATTCAGGATGTCAACCATGTGGATTGCCTGTATCTGACATGGATTGATACCGAAAACGAATGCGTGATTTACCTTGTGGATGCCGCTTACGAAGACGCTTGCCCGCCCGGCTGCGTTGACCCGCTGTTCGGTGACCAAAGCGCCGCGCTCAAAGACCCGAGTGTCGGTTTGGCGCCCAATATCACCAACACGCCGGAATACGGCTGGATTATTGCCACGGGAATGCCTGTCTTTGATACAGCCGGTAATGTAGTGGCGTATTCCTCGGCAGATATTTCCATGAATGAAATTATGGGCAAGGCGGTGCAATTTGTCCTCTTACTCGGCGGTGTTTTGTTAGCGATGGCAGTGATTGTATTCGTTATAGGAATTATTGTGGAAGACCGCGTGATTGTAAAACCCATCAACAGGCTTTCCGAAGCAGCGAAGAGCTACGCAACCTCCAAGCAAAAGTTTGCGGATTTGAACATCAAGCGCAAAGATGAAATCGGTGTGCTGGCGGATTCGATGGTGCAAATGGAAGAGGAAATCGACGGCTACATAGCGCGCCTGACAAAAGCAAGAGATGATTTGATTGCCGCCCAAGAGCAGGCAGACCAAATGCAGCAGGCAGCAAATATCGATGCACTCACCAGTGTGCGCAATAAGCGCGCCTACGATTTAGAGGTGCTCAAGCTCGGCGAAGCACAAAGTGAATACGGGCTTGTGATGATTGATTTAAACGATCTAAAACATATCAACGACAGCTACGGTCACGAGAAAGGCAATGCCGTCATCAAAAAGCTCTGCGAGATTGTATGCCGCATCTTTAAGCACTCCCCTGTCTTCCGCATCGGCGGCGATGAATTTGTGGTGGTGCTCAGAAACGATGACTATAACAACCGTGAAGCTCTCATAGAGGAATTTGAAAGCGAAATCAAAGCAACACAAGCCGATGAAACGCTTGAACCCCGAGAGAGGATATCAGCGGCAATCGGCTGTGCGGTGTATGACCCTGCAACAGATAACAGTGTTGAAGATGTATTTAACAGAGCCGACAAGGCGATGTATGAAAACAAGAATATTATGAAAAGTTTTAACGCCTAAATCCGGGCGATAAAAAATGGTCTCAACCTTTTGGGTTGAGACCATTTTTGTTTCATCGCTTAGCGATTAATAATTTTATTTTGCACATAGTCTTTGACCGCTTGGCTTTCGGTAGCGGACTTTATGACTTTATCGGCAATGTAGTCTACACTTCTGTATGCATACATACCGTCATACACCGTGAAGGTTTCGCCGGCGAACTTGTAAATCACATAGGGTCTTGCCACATAGGATTTATCCCAGTTTTCCATCTTGAGATTGAGCACCACATTAAAGGTTCTCACTTCACCCTGATTGGTATTGTGCACGGTGTAGTTGCCGTTTTTGACCGACTTACTGAAGACTTTATCGCCGCCGAGCACAAAGGTCTTGAGGCTTCTGAAGTAATCTTCTCTGGTGTAGATATAGCCGAAATCTTCAATTTCAACGCCTTCCCCTTGCGGAATGAGCATAGAGGAAGCAAAGCGCACTGCCTGCGTATCCGGCGCCGCCTTCGGGTCAATTCTCAAAGCCGCACCGCGGTTGACATAGTTATAATGATACTCAATGCAGTTGTAAGTATTGAAAGTAGCAGTCGGAATATCCAGAGAGGAAGCAGCGGCTTCCTGTTGGGCTTCATACACTTCGCCCGGTTCCTTTTTGCCCTGCGCGTTGATCACACAAGTTGCAAATTTACCGCAGCCTCTCGCGCACTCGTAATACATCACGCCTTCCACGCCGCTTTCGGGGTTCTTGGTTTTAATGACCATATCGTGACCGAGGGCATCCACATCTTTTTCTTCTGCGGTGTGGCACCTTGCGCAGCTGCGCGCGAAGGTACCGCCTTCTTCACAAGTGGGCGCCGTAATCGGCTTCCAATCGGACCAATTGTGCCCTAAGGCTTCAATCGTCTCTGTCTTTTCTTCTTGACAGCGCTGACAGGTGATCAGCCTTTCACCCGCATGCGTGCAATCTGCCGCTTGTGTTTCCACGCCATCATCCCAATCGTGACCGAGAGCATCCACATAGTCGGCTTGATAGGAATCATCACACTTGGAGCAGGTGTAAACCGTGTAGCCCTGTGCGGTACAGGTCGGCGCTACGGTTTCGCTCTCGTAGCTGTGCCCGGTCGCCTCAAGAACAGTCGCTTGCTCATCTTGGCAGCGCGAACACTTGGAAATGGTGTAACCGGCTTGCTCGCAGGTGGGCGCCACTTCTTCCAGGACTTCATAATCATGCCCTAATGCTGCGATATCGGTCTGATAAGTATCCTGACAGTTCTCGCAAACATAGGTGATAGAGCCTGCTGTCGTACAAGTCGCATCGACAGTCTCGGATGCTTTATAGTTATGCCCTGTTGCAGCGATTTCTTCGCTGTAACTGTCAAGGCAATTGATACACTGATAGGTTTTCTGCCCGGGTTGTGTACAGGTCGGGTCGATTTGATTGATAACCTGATAATCATGCCCGGTGGTCGGTGTAGGCTCGGTATACATAAAGCCGCAATGTGCACACTCGTAAGCGGCTGTACCCGGTTGGATACAAGTTGCCGGCGTGCAGTAGCGCTCATCATAGTGGAATTCGTGCTCCTGCGGGGTATACTGCGCGGTATACTGTGCATCGGCTGTCACGGCGGCGAGTGCCGGTGACCAACCTGCCGCCACATAGTGATGCTCTGCATCCGGCGCTTTTTCCGGCACATCACAGTGCGGCATATCGCCGTAATAGACCTGACTGCTGTTGAGGTTATCGCCGTTACCGTCTACCCAGGAAACGGTGTATTTTTCATCTTCAAGCACAAACTGTGCATTGCCGGTTTCGGTTCTGTCTTTACCCTGCCAGCTAAACTTAAGGCTGACATTCTGCTCATTAGCGCCCTGCTCTGCCAGGTGCAACTGCTTGCTGCAAGTCACATTGCCTTTGCCGGCGGAGAAAGAAACCTGGGCATTTTGCCCGGCGCCGGCAGGCGCGGTCAATGCCGCGGATTTACAAAGGCTGTGGTCCATATTGACGCCGTATTGGTCAATAGCCGTAGAGCTAAACGCATTGCTGACACTATCGCTCTCGGCGCTCAGCGCCAAGCGGTCTTTTTCAAACGCGGCGCTAATCGTCTTGGCATAGGGTTTCTCCCAAGCGCCGGAGGAAGACTGCACTTTGTTATTGCTGTCGGGCGAATGGAAATAATCTGCCTTGGCATTGTTATCCCAATCCAGCGAAACACCGAAGGCATTAAACTGGCTTGCTAAACTGATTTTACCGCTCCACACCGTTTTGAGGTTTTGATCGCTGCTGCCGACTTCCAACTTGCTGATATTGAATGCCGCGTCGCTGCCTGCTCTGTTGTCATCCAAATAACCGTAGAGCATATACGGGAAACCGGTCACACTGCAGGTTAAAACAAATGTGCCTGTACTGTCAGTCATTTGATTTGCCAAATCCCAACTGACTTCTTTATAGTCGGATGCGGTGCCGTTGACTTCTTTATAGAGCATCGAAATACCGGCACTGTCGTTATTTTCTTTGTTAAAGCCGCCATAACGCGCTTTAATGCTGTTTGAACCGGTTACCGAATAGGTGATGCGCACAAAGTAATCACCGGAGCCGGCATCGGGGTCTTCAGGCTCATCGGGGTCATCCGGCGGGTCAACCGGTTCTTCCAATGTCACAAATGTGAAGTTCTCTGCCGAAGCAAAGCGCTGCGCCGAAGAGTTCGCATAACCGGAAATCTTTAAGGTACGGCTTGAGCCGCTGGCAGTCGTACAGTCAAAGGCATTGTCGCCGATTGCCATGTTTTTATTGAGGATAGTCGCGCTGCTCAGCGAAGTACAGCCGAGAAATGCTTCATAACCGATTTCTTCCACAGACTTTGGCAGAGAGATACTACTCAGTGATGTACAATAGGAGAAAGCTTCATCGCCAATCGATTCCACCGAGTTAGGCAATGTAATACTTCTCAGCTGGTGACAGTTACGGAATGCCCAGTTGCCGATTTCCGACAAGTGGTTACCCTTAATACTGACACTGGAGAGATTAATCCAGCAGTGGAAGGCTCTCGCACCGATGCTTTCCACCGAAGCGGGAATGGTGATAGAGGTAATCGAACTATTGACCGTAAATGCCCCGTCGCCTATCACCTTCAAGGTAGAAGGCAAAGTCAATGAGGTCATATCGGCGCCCTTTCGCCCGGCGCGGTCGGCAAAGGCGTAGTCACCGATTTTGGTCACCGTGTAGCCGCCGATACTCTCCGGAATGGTAATGGAGGCGGAATTATTGGTGTAGTCCGTAATCGTTGCCTCACCGTTTTCGACCGTATACACAAATCCGTTTTCACTTAAACCGGCAGCAATAACCGTGCCGATGGAAGCGATGAGTGCAACGACCATAATTAGGGATATAACTTTTTTCATCTTCTCTCTCCTAAAGATTTCTAAATCTTATCCGTGAATGTTTTTTCTGCCCGATTGAATGCCGCAACACCCAAAAGGAAAAGCACAAAACTAATAGCGAAACTGATGAGTAAATATTTAACACTAATGCTCCCGGTTCCCAAGAATATTTTGCGCATCGCCTCAACAATACTTGCCATGGGATTAAGCATATACAGCGTGAAAAAGCCGGGGAGCTTTTCTTTGACTAACGAAGAAGCATAGGCGATCGGCGTCGCATACAGCCAAAGCTGCACGCCGAACGATATAAGCATGGTCAAATCTCGGTATTTGACTGTCACGGAAGCGAGTAACAACCCGATACCGCTTGCGAGCAACGTTGCCTGAATAACCAGCAGCGGTGCCAGCCACAGTAGTGCATAGTCGGGAGTAATGTCACCGCGGATGATATAAAACAGTAAAAAGCCGAAGAAGATAACAACCTGTATGCCCGAGTTAATCATATTACCCAGCACATTGGCAAGCGGTGCTACCAGGCGCGGGAAATAGACTTTACTGAATAAATACGCATTGGAAGAAAAACTGCCGGAAGCGCCGGTTAAGGTGCTTGAAAAATAATTCCACAGCACATTGCCGCACATATAAAACATAAATTTCGGGGCACCGTCGGTCGGCAGCCCTGCAATGTTGCCGAACACCACTGTGAAAACAATGGTCGTCAACAGCGGCTGAATCACCGCCCACAGCGGCCCCAGCAGCATTTGCTTATAGCGGGTTTTAAAGCTGTTTTTAACAAAGAGCCCTATGAGGTCTTTGTAGCGCAGTGTTTCGATAAAATTGAGTTCAAAAAACTTCTTGCGCGGGGTGATGGTCGTAATTTGCTGACTGTCTTTACTCAGAGCTCTCACCCCCTACGATACGTAGCGGCGGGAGCTTATTTCTGCCCCAAATGCGCCCTGCCCACAGCAGCCCGCTTTGCTCGGGGTCTATATCAAAGAAGCCCATTTGCTCCACATTGTCATAATACGAGAATATATCAAAACTGCTCACCTGCATCAGAGAGCCGGTAATGGAATACGCGCCCTGCTGCAAAGAAGAGATATCGGCGCTCACCTGCATGCGGTTTTCCCCTTCGTGAATATCAAACGCTTCGGAAATCGCGGAAGCCACCGGCTGCTCGGTCGCATCACAAAATGTCACTTTTAATTTGGCGCCGGCAATGGTTTCTTTGGCGCTAAAATGAAATTCCATACCGAAATCGGATTTGTCTTTGACCAGGCAGTCTTCACCGCACAACAGCTTACAGGCGGTAAAAGAAACCTTGCGCATTAAGCGGTTCGGGCAGTAGCGGCGCGGCAGCTCACTGACATTGTTTTCATTGGTGTAGCCGCGTTTCTTGCGCTGCAGGTACACTTCAATCGCTTCTTCGACATCACCGTCAAACACCACCTTGCCCTCTTCAAGCACAATACAGCGCTTACAAAAGCGGCGGATGGTGGTCATATTGTGGCTGACATAAATCACGGTCTTCTGCTCTTCGGTAGCCACTTCTTCCATGCGCTTTAAGCTTTTATCCTGAAAGTTGACATCGCCGACAGCGAGAATTTCATCCATCAACAGAATGTCGGCATCCAAATGCGCGGCAACGGCAAACGCAAGTTTAACAAACATACCGCTGGAGTAGCGCTTAACCGGCGTATCGATATACTCGCCGATTTCCGAAAACGCAATAATTTCCTCCATGCGCGCTTCAATCTGCGCTTTGCTCATGCCAAGGATGGCACCGTTCATATAAATATTCTCTCTGCCGGTCAGTTCCCCGTTGAAGCCGGTGCCGACTTCCAAAAGGCTTGCCACCTTGCCGCGGTACGAAAGACTGCCCTCGGTGGGGAGCGTAATGCGGGAAATGAGTTTGAGCAGTGTGGACTTGCCCGCGCCGTTGGCGCCGATTAAGCCGACTGCTTCGCCGCGCCTGACGGTAATCGAGACACCATCAAGCGCGCGGTGGGTTTTGTTGCTGATATCGTAGTACTGATCCGAAAGCAATTTGATATTCGGGTCATCTTTTTTAAATACGCGCGCGAAAAAGGATTGCAGGTCACCCCGCAGAGTGCCTGTATTAATTTGACCGATTCGGTACTCTTTGACCAAATCTTTTGTTTCTAAAACAACATCCTTTTCCATCTAAAACCCGATTAATGCTACTTAGCCCTAACCCCGACAAGGGAAAGAGCTTTGAGCATACAGCGCCGCAGGAATATGGAGCAGCTCCACACTCTGACAACGCACTTATATAGTAAATTTTTTTGGCAATCAATATACTTTTTGCCTTTATAGTACCCGGTCATTACACCGAATACCGCTTCGTCAGGCACCGCCTTTTCAATAACAACATGGCTGTCGCCGCACATATCGTAGCTATCGGCATTGACCTTGAGCACCCGGTGCAAAATCGGCTGCCCGCTTGCGCGGGTGTAAAAAGCGACGTCATACTTTTTCAGCCTGCCCTTAGGCACTTCTATAATCACGGTGTCGGCGCGGTTGGAAATAATCGGCCACATACTGCTGCCTGCCGGTGTGAAACTGAGCACACCGTTTTTTTCCAACACGCGTTGGTACTCATTCATCGAAAATATTCTCCGCGCGCAGTTTTTCAATCAAGCGCGCCACATCAGCGGCAACCACCTCACGGGGCGCATCGTATTCCGCAAGCACCGCATCTACCAGCTCCTGCTCGGTGCAACCCTCGCTGAGCTTTTCCCACATAAAAACTGCTGTGGGATTGAGGTTAATGACACCGTTGAAGTTTTTCGCACTCTCGCCGACGGCGATAACGATGCTCATATCGTCCATCTTGCGTAAAATAAAATCCGATTTAATTTTCATCCAAATCCCCCTTGACGGCTTCAAAAGCAGTTTCAACCGCTTCTTCGGAAATATTACATTCTAAATAATACACCGGAACACTTTGCAATAACCTCTGGCAAAAGTCAAGCACCTTTCCCATCAGCGCCGGGTCCTCCGGGCGGATGGTTTGGTTTAAGATGTGATACAGTGCTTCCCTCGCTGTTGCTTTACGCACGCGATTTTCAGGCGCCTGCGCGAGCACAAAAATGGCTTTGACCGGCACCGCAATGTTATTGGAACGGCGGTGTTTTCCGTCCCACGGGGTGCCGCAGACATCAATTCTGTCATCATAAAAGCGCAAGAGCGGTTTATCATCGTTAACCATTTGCACCGCCTCACCGAAATGCCTGCGCCACAAAGCGGAGTGGGTGGATTTCCCCGTGCCGCTCGGTGCGGTAAAGAGAATGCCGTTACCCTTGTAAGCAATCGCAGAGCAATGCATAAACATACAATCATACTTAAAGGCTCTGTTGCAAATTTCCCGGTACGCCGCAAGGCTTTCAAGCAAACCGAAAGAGGAGTTGTAGAGATCCATTTCTCTTTCCGCCTCAATCATTTGGTCTGTAACTTCAATAACCATATCTGCCGGCTGCTCACCGGTATAGATATAGCGCTCGCACAGCTTTAGCCCGAATGCATCGCGAAAGCGAATATCAATAATCAGACCTGCAAACGAATACAGCATATGCCATTAATACCAACCGGACCACTGGTCACCGTTTTCATCGGTCAAAGGAGCTTCTGTAGTTTTGCTGCTCTTTTTGGTGGTCTTAGCGCTTTCTTTCTTTGCAGTGGTTTTGCTGTCATCTTTTTTCGCTGCCGTTGTTTTGCTCTCACCCTTCTTGGTGGTCGCATTGGCATCAGCTTTTTTAGTCGTTGCGGCGGCATCACCTTTTTTGGCCGTGCCATCCGCTTCTTCGGCAAACGGGTCATCTACGACATTATCGTCATGCTGCATCTTTTCTTCATATTTAGATGCTTCTTCTTCATTGGCAAAGGTAACGACACCGCCGGTTGACGCTTTTGTCGTTTTTTCCGCGTCTTTTTTACATGCGGTCAAACCGATGCTGGCTGCTGCCACTAACCCCAAACAGCAGAGCATGCTAATGAGTAATTTTGCTTTTGTCATCATAACGCATCATCCCTTTCCCGCCGGTTTAGAATACAAAACCGGCTTTTAATACAGATAGATTATAGCATTTTTAAAAATTACAGTCAATCTTATATTATTAATAATAGGTGAATTAATTGTGAACAGCTTTTCATCCCGGGCAAAAGAATAGTATTGTAATTTTTTTATTTTCTCGCTATAATGGAGTAAATATGTGATTATTTTCAAGAGGAATGTATGGAAGAAAAATATCAATATGCCGTAGAGCTGATAAAAGGCTTATTCAAAGCGGAGAATAACTCTCCGTTTATTATCGGCATATCCGCTTTTGTTGCAGTGCTCATTATTGCCGCTTTTATTTTGCGGGCGGTAAAAAAAGAAACTTTTCAGCGCTGTGTGAGCCTGATGAGGCGCTTTGCCATCAGCAAATATTTTATGATTTTGTGCGTCGGGCTTGCGTGCTTAATCACCACTGTCAAAATCGAAGTTGGCGGTGCGGTGATGTTTGTGCTTATTGAGTGTGTCTTACTGGTGTTTTGTGATGATATTTTGGTCACGACACTCCCCTTCCTGCTCGCGTGCGAATTCCTGTGCAAAATGTATGACTCGTTTGATACATTTATTCGCCTGTGGCCGGTCGGTGTCGCTTTTATCGCCGCGCTGATTTTCCACTTTATCGCCTACCGCAAAAAGATTGTGTTCGGCAAGCTGTTTTGGGGTATTCTGGCGGTGAGCATTGCCACCACCATCGGCGGCTTATTCGCCAAGGGCTCTTGGGAAAATATTGACGGTTCGGGTATTTTTTACATCGTGGCGCTGGGCTTCGGCATGCTCTTTATTTACGTCTTGCTCAGCTCTCATATTCACACCGAAAAAGCCTATGATATCGCCGAAAAGTTCGCTTACATTATGATGCTGGCGGGCATCTTTGCGGTCTTTATGGTACTGCAGCACTACATGACTTTGTTCTCCAAAGTAGTGCAAAACCCGATGTCGCTCATTGAAGACCCGAAATTCTTCTATGTGCAGTGGAAAAACAACATCTCCACCTTCTTGATGATATGTATGCCCTTCCCCTTCTATTTATCTTTCAAGAAAACCCACCATTCCTCCACCTTCCACCGCTATTGGATGGGCGTGCTCATCTTTGTGGCACTGCTGCTCATTCAGTCCAGAGGCGGTATGCTCTTCGGAACGATTGAATTTGTTATCTGTGTGGTAACCATCATCTTTGTCGATAAGCAAAGCCGCCGCAAAAATCTGATTGCGATGTTTGCAATGGTTGTGATCGCTGTGGTGTTCCTGCTCTCGGCAAGCGATTTGATTGCCGTATATATGGATAAGCTCAGTGTCGATTCGAGCGAGGTGCGCTGGAAGCTCTATAAGGATGCTTGGGAAAACTTTAAGCACCACCCCATCTTCGGTGTCGGACTGTGCTACTCCGGTAACCAGGCGGAAACCTGGGTGCCGAGAACCGGCGCGATTAACTGGTACCAAAACTCGGTGCTGCAGGTGCTCGCTTCCTTCGGTATTGTGGGTGCGCTCGCTTACGGTTTCCAATTTGTGTGCCGCATGAAGGTGCTCTTGCGCTGCCGCACCAAGTTTAATTACACGGTATTCCTTTCTTACTTAGGGCTCGGCTTAATGAGCATGGTCAACCCCGGTTTGTTCAGCCCCATCCCCTACCTGCTGATACTGACAATGATGTTTGTGGTGGTCGAAAAGAAAAACGAAGAAATGACCGACAGCAGTGATTTGATAGAACCGATCCGCTTCAATGAAGTGTTAAGAAATGTAGAGGGTAAAGTCATTCGAACCATAAAAAAGAAATGAGGCTCTTGCCTCATTTCTTTTTAGCTGTTAGCAGTTAGCCTATTAGCGGTTAGCGAGTGGCGGCAGCGCCTCGCGCTGCATAAAAATGTGCCGCAAGCGGCACCACCTCAACTCCACGCTTCACTCTCCACTCTCCAAACTGAAAAAGCAGAGGCGATGCCTCTGCTTTTTAAAGGATAACTTTCGTTAAATACTGTGCCGCATCGGGGCGCTCGCTGATGCAGCGCCACTCTCCCTCGGCATAAATCATGTGGTCATTTAACCCCACGCCGATAGTGCGCAGGCTTTCTCTGGCGTTTTGAGTCAGGCGCAAATCTTCTCTGGACGGGTTAGGCACACCGTGGGGATGGTTGTGGGCTAAAACAACCGCTACGCAGTTGGTGGCAAGTGCACCCTCCATGAGTTTGCGGTTATGAAAACTAACGGAATTGACCACGCCGCTGCCCAATTTATCAACACGGATAAGCCGGGCGGCGTTATCTAAATACATCGCAAGCATAATTTCATCTTTTTCGCCGATAAAGTAGGGTTGAAACACCTCTGCCGCAAGCTCGCTTGTTGTAATCGGAACAGCTTTTTTGACTTCTGCCATACCGATGCGCTTAGCGGTTTTGCACATCAATTTAATCAAAAATGCAGTGTTTTCGCCGACACCCTCCACTTGCATCAAACTGCGGTAATCCGCCTCAAACACCGCCGCAACAGAGCCGAAGGTCTCAAGCAGGCGGTGCGCCGTTTCATTGGTGTCGCCGCGGGGAATGGCATAAAATAACAGCGCTTCAAGCAGATTAATATCACTCATACCGCTAAAATCCGCTGCCAGCAAACTTTGCCGCAGGCGCTGCCGGTGCCCCGCATGAATATTTGCTTCTTTTGCCATCAAATTCCCCTCACATTTAGAATAGTATTATTATAAAGCAAAAGTCTGAAAACCACAAGACTTTTTCGACAAATAAGGATTTGCCGCGCTGTTTGCAAAACCACCAAAGTTGTGTTCGATATAGGTCTACCCCTCTGTCACTTCGTGACATCTCCCCTCATCAAGGGGCGACAAGAAGAGGACAAATTGAACATCGAACCAACTGCGGTGGTTTTGCTCGTTCCACTCGCCCAACTAAAAAAAGCCGGACAAAATCCAAGTAG
>JAFRJB010000095.1 GCA_017432485.1 Clostridia bacterium | reverse complement strand
TATAAATCAGAACACTTTTCGCTTTTCTCGACAATTCCTAAATAGTTTTTAGTAAGAGAAAAATACAAGCATATGCTATTAGAAAATCGCCGTTTTTTACTGATATAACGGCGATTTTGTGTTTTTGCCAGTCTCTGCTTGCGGTACCTATGTACAGCTCAGCGCAGAGACTGACAAATTTCATCTCACTTTTTCAACATCTGCCAGCGTGTCGAAAACAAGTTTTTCGACACGCTGAAAGGCTATGCATAACGCATAGCCTTTGTTTTTTTGTGATTAACGGAACCTTAGCCGATTTCAGCGAAATACTTAATGGTGCGAACCATCTGGCTGGTGTAAGAATTCTCGTTGTCATACCAGGAAACAACCTGCACTTCATAAGTGTCGTCATCAATCTTGGCAACCATGGTCTGAGTGGCATCGAACAAGGAGCCGTATCTCATACCGACGATGTCCATAGAAACGATTTGGTCGGTGTTGTAACCAAAGGACTCTGTAGCAGCAGCTTTCATAGCTTCGTTGATAGCATCAACCGTGATATCCTTGCCTTTTACAACAGCGAAAAGAAGAGTGGTGGAGCCTGTGGGAGTCGGAACTCTCTGTGCAGCGCCGATAAGTTTGCCGTTCAACTCGGGGATAACAAGGCCGATAGCCTTTGCAGCACCTGTGGAGTTGGGAACGATGTTGGCAGCGCCTGCTCTTGCTCTTCTGAGGTCACCCTTTCTGTGAGGACCGTCAAGAATCATCTGGTCGCCGGTGTAAGCGTGGACTGTGCACATGATACCGGTCTGGATCGGTGCAAAGTCGTTAAGAGCCTTAGCCATAGGAGCTAAGCAGTTGGTGGTGCAGGAAGCAGCAGAGATGATTTTATCATCTGCTGTCAGGGTTTCGTGATTGACATTGTAAACGATGGTCGGAAGGTCGTTACCTGCGGGAGCAGAAATAACTACTTTCTTGGCACCGGCATCAATGTGAGCCTGAGATTTTGCCTTGGAGCAATAGAAACCTGTGCACTCCAGAACAACATCTACATCTAATTCGCCCCAAGGAAGCTTGGAAGCGTCGGGCTCGGCGTATACGGTGATAGCCTTACCGTCAACAATAATGGAGCCTTCACCGGCTTCCACTGTGTGCTTGCCTTCGCCGATATAACCGCAGTAACCTTTTTGTGCGGTATCATACTTCAGAAGGTTTGCAAGCATTTTGGTATCGGTTAAGTCGTTGATAGCGACGACTTCGTAACCATCAGCCTCAAACATCTGGCGGAAAGCAAGACGACCGATACGGCCAAATCCGTTAATTGCTACTTTAACCATTGGAATCTCCTCCATTTATAAAAAAATATTTTTTGCGCTTCTATTATACCCATTTTCAGGCGATTATGCAAGCATTTCGGGGTATATTTTGTAATTTGGTTAATTATCGCTAAAAAAGCATTGCCAAACGCAGCGGTGCATCGTGAAATAGACAAGGTGAATACGCGGTATGCCGATGAATATGCGCAAGAAGAAACACAGGCATCCGCTGAAAACTGAACACTGAAAACTGAACACTAAAAAAACGAGGCATCGCCTCGTTTTTTATGCATGCGTATGTTCATCTAAGGTCAAGCCGAAGCTCGGCAGGAAGTTTTTGATGTAATACTTGACTTCCGGCAGGTCGATGGCGGCGACTTTTTTCTCAATTTCTTTTTTGGCGCCGGCAAATTCGCGGTTGCCGCTTTTTTCTTCTTCAATGCACTTAACAAGCGCATTGATGCGGTCTGCCGCCTTAACAAGCTGCCACAGGTAGTCGTCTTCCTCGGCTTTTGTTAAAATCGATTCATAGGGCGCTTTGAGCTCTTCGGGGAGCATATCCATCAAGCGCTTGACAGAGGTTTGCTCCACTTCATCGTAAGCGCGCTTGGTTTGGGTGTTGTAGTATTTTACGGGGGTGGGCAAATCGCCGGTTAAGATTTCGGGCGCATCGTGGTAGAGCGCGAGCACCGCCGCGCGGTCGGCATTGAGAGAGCCGCCGAACATTTCATTTTTAATCATGGCAAGCGCGTGCGCCGTAACAGCCACCTCAAAGGAATGTTCGCTCAAGGTTTCATAGCGCGTGTTGCGCATCAAACCCCAGCGGTTGATATATTTCATGCGCGAAATAATCGCAAAAAAGTGTTGTTTCATCTATTGTCTCTTTCGTTGAGTTTATTCCAAGCCAATCAAGTTTGAAAACGCCAAAATGCGTTGCCTGTATTGCCTAGGGTAAAAGGAGCTGAACCTTAATAAGGTTTTTGTTGCCTCTTTTTCCCCTAATATTGCGTTCAAACGCTTTACAATGCGCCGGTATTCCTTCACCGTTTTGCCTTATCCCAGTAAAAATAGGCTAACAAAAACTGCGAAGCTCCTCTCGCGAAGAAATTTTTGTGATAATTTCTTCGATATTGAAGCCGCTTGGCTCGGGGCAATAATACTATCGCTCGAGCACGGTTTCTATTTGATGATTTGCTTTCATATTGCGTTAAAAATACTCGAAATACACGCCGGTATTTCTGCGCTTTTTGCCTTATCTGAAAACAAATCAACAAAATATAAACTGCTTTGCACTTTCAATGCTTTAGTGAAGTGCAGTTTGGTGCTTTGAAAGCGCCGGTTGGCTTTCGCCAAGCAAGATTGAAAACGCCGAAATGTGCTTTAATAAAGCATTGAAAGCGTGTTTGTGCGGTAGAATTATTGCCCTCAATGAAAAATCGAATAAATTAGCCAAAAAGGGCAAGGGAGAGGCTATTTGAGTTCGACTCCTTTTACCCTATGAGCCGATAGTGATTTCGTTTGAATAGTTGATGGTGCCGGTGTAGTAGAGCGAACCCGCGACCACCAGCGCAAGCACTGCGGCAAAAATATAGTACACCCATTTCTTTTGCAGGGTGAAGTCCGCCTGCAGTTTTTGCAAAATAAAGCAGTAAAGCCCCATCATTACCAACAGCGTGATAATTGCCGAGGGAATGGAGGTCACAAAGGTAGTGCCGAAAATGAGTGTGCCGATTAAAATGATGGCAATCCAAATCGCAAAGAACCAGGCGCTTTTTAAGAAATAGTAAAGCACCGAGCGGTAGGTGACTTCTTTATTGCCGCCCGCGCGCAAGCCGGCAAAGAGCAGCAGGGAAGTGCTAATCCAGTTAATGTAGAGTGAAATGGTACTCACAATCAGCGAGATGACAGCGGTAATGATGGTCAGTGTGGTTTTGGCATCCTCATAGCCTTTAAAAATATTTTCGGGGTTTTTGAAGATAATGGTGAGCACCAGCCCCACCGAGAGCAGGGAGATGCCCAGCCAAATCAGAAAACTGATGCCGAGTTTAAAAGAATGCTTTACTTCTAATTCGTTGTCGTCTTTATAAGCCATAAAAAACCTCCGGGTTTTCTTAAATGAAGAATGAAGAATGAATAATGAATAGTGAATAATGAAGGGCGACACATTCGCCCTTGTTGAGCTTCGCTCGATTGCAGACACTTAATGCTATCTGTCATCACGCAGTATTGCCGCCGCTAATTCCGCACTCCGCATTCCTAATTAGCCGACTACTTTCGCTGCAATCACGGGCGTTAAAAAGGCTTCCACTAAAGCGGCGATGAGAACCAACACAAAGATGATAATGCCGCTTTTCAGGATATTGGTGATATCTTCCTTATACCCATCCTTTTTGCCCGCGATATAGGCTCTGAGAATGGTAAAGAGCTTCAGCCCGCAGGCGCAGGCAATGAGCAGCGCGGGAATTTCAAAAATGCAGTGCGGCAGCAGCAGTGCCAGATATTGGGTAAATCTGCCGCCGAAAAACTTAAATGCCACACCCGTTACACCGATACTGCCCGCATCAAACATGAGCATGGGCACGCTGAGAATACCGAATCCCGCAGCGCAAATCACACAGTGCAGCAGGTTGTTAAAAAACAGGGAAAAGAAGCTTTCGCCTTGGTACAAATCCTCCATGCTGCCGGCTTCAAGCGAGCCCGAAAAAAGCGAGCCGATACCGAAGTAGCACAGCGCCCACACCGCGCAAAAGATCGCGGTGGAAATGAGCAGATATTTTCTGTTGTTTTTCTTAAGAAACCAAAGCATCAGTTATAAATATCCTGTTTTTCAAAGGCGAAAATGGAGCCTGCCGTAAAGAGCACTGCCCAAACCGCCGTAATCACTAAAGTAATTGCCAAATCTTTTGTTGTGCGCGAGGTGGGAGAAAGCAAAAGATAATTGTCTATCAAGTTAAAGAAGGTGTATTTCCAAATGATATTGCCGGTGATTTTTTCGCTCGTAACCACCATCGGGATGAGGAAAAACGCCACCGGTGTCATAATGGTCACAACCACATTTTTGGTAATCACCGAAATGAAGCAGATGCCCAGCGCCACCATAAAGGTGCTCAAAACGCTCATGCCGAATAACAGCAGCAGGCGCGCGACCACGTTCATCGTCGTCAGCGTGTCGCCGAAGCGCACTTCCTTCATGCAGTTGAAGGGTTCGGGGTTGGTCTTGCCGACTGCCAGGAAGAAAATAACACTTTCTACCGCACACAGTAAGGCAGTAATGACTAAGAATTCAATAATTACCGTGAGAATACACAGCAATTTTGCAATGATGATTTCGCTGCGCTTATGCGGCGATAAGAGGCTGATTTTAATGGTGCTGTTATTATACTCTTTGGCAATGACCGCGGCGATAATAACGGCAATGAAAATCATAAACATGCCCATATAGCCGTTGGCAAAGGCGTTTTCGATAAATGATGGTATACCGAAGCCGGAATTGATGTTATGCTCAATTTCATACTTTGCCTGCTCTTTGTCGTAGGTAAAGATTTCGCCGGAGCGAATGCTTTCGTAGGCGGCTCTGTCCTCTTCATCCATCGCGGCGAGCTGTT
This sequence comes from Clostridia bacterium, assembly GCA_017432485.1. Classification (GTDB taxonomy): domain Bacteria; phylum Bacillota; class Clostridia; order Oscillospirales; family Acutalibacteraceae; genus RUG714. The sequence goes on along the minus strand of JAFRJB010000095.1, from coordinate 44,522 downwards.
CGGGTGTCGCACCGTCGCGCAGCATGGTTTGCCATTCGATTTGCTGCTTATATTCCGCCTGCTCTTCCTCTGTCATTTCGCTCATGATTTTTTGCTGTTCCTCTTGGGAAGGCACGGTGGCGGGGGTTAAGAATGCATCTGCATGCACATAGTTAATTGCCATACAGATGAGCACAAATACCGCAAGGCAGACCCAAATGGTCGCAGAGCGGTGAATTTTTTTCATTTCAAAGCCGTAGAGCTTAAACACGGTGCTTACCCCCTTTCGCATCGGTAATTCTAAAGAAGGCTTCCTCTAAACTTTCGCCTTCCTGCGGAGAAATTTCCACGGTAGAACCATCCATAATCATAATGCATTCATCGCAGTCTTCTTCAATTTCTTTGAGAATGTGCGAAGAAATGAGAATGGAAGTGCCTTTTGCGGCAAGTTTCGGGAAGAGTTGGTGCAACTCGCGCATACCGATGGGGTCCAAGCCGTTGAGCGGTTCATCCAAAATCAAAATTTTCGGGCGGTTAATCAGCGCCAACGCAATACCCAAGCGCTGCTGCATGCCTAAAGAGTAGGTGCGCGCCTTGGTGTCGATATAATCGTTCATATCCAGCAGCTCAATGATTTCTTCAATATAATCATCATCGGCATCTTCACTGATATCGGCAGCGAGGTAGAGGTTATCTCTGCCGGTAAAATCCTTGTAAAAACAAGGTTTTTCGATAATGCCGGCAATTTTGCCCATCGCTTTTTTGCGTTCGCCTGCCACATCGTGACCGCAGATGCGGACACTGCCGTTATCGGGGCTGATTAAGCCCATAATCATGCGCATGGTTGTGGTTTTACCGGCACCGTTGGGGCCGACAAAGCCGACAATCTTGCCTTCTTCGATTTGAAAACTGACACCGCCGACAATGTGCTTGCCTTTAATGGTCTTGGTCAGGTTTTTCACTTCAAGACATACTGACATTTTGTTCTCCTTCTTTTAATAATTAGGAATTAGAAATTAGAAATGAGGAATTGAGGGGGCAGCGCAAAGCGCTGCATTGAAAACTTGTTTGACTTTAAGCAAAAGAGCATCGTTCATTCCGCAATTCTAAATATTTACTTTTCAATCGGGTGCGGGTGCGGTGCGCTTAAGGCACATTAGCAATGCAACACAAAGTGTTGCCACCTTTAATTCCGCATTCCGCATTCCGAACTCCGCATTGCATAGCCGCCGGCTATGACAGCACCAGCGACTGTGTAATAATTTGCGTATACTTGTTAATGTATTTGACCTGCGCTTCTAAGCCGATATACCAGCAGAAGACCAGTATCACAAGCATCGGCAGGGTAATAAACAGCGAGAGGTTCGCGTAGCGCGAATCGAGCAGCGCCTGAAAGCCTACGCCGATCAAAATGGCGGCGCCGTAAATAAATATGCGCTTAATAAAATCGATAATCGCATTGACAATGGCTTTGCGCTTGCCGGATTTTATCATTTTCATTTTTGTGGTGACCAAATTGCGGTTGAGTATCATCGCCATCACAAAGGCGTAGCACAGGTACAGTAAGAACCACAGCCCCATTTGTTTAAAGCTGACACCGCCGCCCCAAAAGTGCAGGTAAATGCTCATCGGGATAAAGAAAATTACGCACGAAATGAGCACCACAATATCTTTTGAAAGTAGGATATATTTGCGTGGCACGGGGGAGAGCAGGGTCACCCACGCGCTGTAGGAATCGCCGGCGAAGGGGCGCGACAGAATGTTGGAATAAATCTGAATAATTACGCCCGTGTAGCACAGCGCAATAAATTCATGGTCTAAATAAGCAGGCAGGTCTAATTTTGCCTGATATTTGGTCATAAACCACGCAATGACAACCCAGATGGCAATGCTTACGCACAAGCCGATATTGCTGTGCAGCATCACGCGGTAATCTTTCATAATCAGCTGCTTAAGCGCGCCGCCCGGCAGAGCATTGATAATTTTGACCACAATGTTGGAGGTGGAAACCGTTGCCGAGTTGTGCGCGAAGCGCTCCAAAATTTTGCGCGGGAATTTGAGGATGAGTATATAGGCACCCACACTCAGCGCCAAGGCGATAGGTCCTAAATACCAGTGAGAATACAGCGGTTGGTAGGACCAGAAAATAATGCTCCAATATTTGCCGAGGAAGAAGGGGAGCACCGCCATGGCAGCGGCAATAACAATGAAAAGTTTGTTAAATAAATTGTCTCTGCCCGCTTTTTCTTTCCAAAACTGCACATCTTCAAAAAGAATCAGGTAACCGGCGGTCATACAGACCACGCCGATGATGTGAAATACATCTTTAAAGTAGTGCGGGTAAGAGATGACAATGCTCGCTAAAAACACCGCTGTTGCCACAAAGGAAGAGGGGTTTAAAAAGCGGCGCACGGTGCGCAAAAACAGCACTTCGCCCGCACCGACGGGGAACTGCGCCATCGAGGTATAGTCGGTAATTTCTTTTTCGCTTGCCACCATCAGCGCAATCACTTCAAAAAAGACCGCAAAGTGGATATACCAGCCCATGCCGTAGCCCTTGATGACATGGAATAAGCACAGCAAAAACGGCACTGCAACGGGGATAAGGTTGAGCAGCCAGTTGACGAGCAGCCCGCCGACACCGTGGTCACGCAGCGGTGCGCGGAACGACTCGATGATACCGATGTCGAGAACGGCTTTAATCTTGCGCTTCATCTTCATCCTCCGCAATGGTTTCTTCGTGGGCAATATTTAAGGCGTTGACAAGCTCGAAAAATTCATCTGCCAGTGAGCCGTCAAGCGCGTTAATGGTGCTTTGCTTAATGATTTCACCCTTATTCATCAGAATGAACTTGTTACAGATATTTTCCACCGTGTCGAGCACGTGGCTGGACATAATCACGGCACCGCCGTTTTCCAGGTATTCATGAAGTAAATCCTTCATTTTGTGCTGTGAAATCGGGTCTACACTCTCAAAGGGCTCATCGAGCACCAGCAAATCGGGTGCATGCAGAATTGCCGCCGCAAAGGCGGTTTTCTTCTTCATACCGGTCGAGAGTTTTTTGATGCTTTTTTTCTTCCACTCGCGCATTTCCAATTTGTCGAAGAGATTATTCATCGTGTTGGAAGCGGTGGTGGTATCAAGGTTATACATTGCGGCAAGGAATTTGAGCAATTCTTCGGGAGAAAACATCTCGTAGGTGGCAAGTTCGCTCGGCATATAGCCGATTTTGCGGCGCACATCCGCCTGAAAACCCTCTACACCGGCACCGTCAACAAGCACTTCGCCGCTGTCTGCCGCCAAAATGCCCACCATCGTGTTCATCAAGGTGGTTTTACCGGCACCGTTGGGACCGATTAAGCCGATAAAATCGCCTTGTTCAATGGTGAAACTGACATTGTTAAGCGCTTTGAATTTTCCGTAGGAATGGGAAAGGTTTTTTACTTCAATCATGGTGTTTCCTCTCTGCCGCCGGCGAAGTTTTTTTGCACCTGAAAAGCCCGGTGCGTGCCAAAAAACACTTCGCCACTATATTATTAAAATAATTATACTATGAGTAAAAACTCTTTTCAAGAAATAAAAACATTTTATGCAAGTTTACTATGAATTGGCGCCGCGCTTTATGCATTATTCATTCGACAAATAAGGGATTTGTCGAGCTGTTTGCTCGACAACCCTTATTTATCAGTTTTCAGTTTTCAGCTTTCAGTTTTCAGTTTCACCCACCGCGCGCTATGCGCGCACCGCCCTTGATAGGGCGGTTTCATAAAATGCAAGGCGTAGCCTTGCGACTGAACACTGAACACTGAACACTCAAATAAGGATTTGCGCGCTCGGAGAGCGCGACAAATCCTTATTTTGCGCGGTCGTAGAGCGCGCAAAAAAACTCCCGCTGCCGAAGCAGCGGGAGAAGGTATCTTATGAGTTGGGTAATTGTGCTTATTTATTTTTCATTACTGTAATATATAAGCGGTAATAGGGTGGTCGGGTGCGAATGGTCCCGACCGGTGTTTTATTCGCAAATCAGCCGAATGTTATAGGGACTTCGGCTCATACTAAAATTTTAGTATTGCAGTTTGCGTTTCTGTAATCGTTGAAGATTAAAGAGCAGCGAGAACCTTGGAGATGATAGTGCCAACGGGGCCTGCCAATACAGCAAGTACCGGGAACTGAGCAGCAAGGTAAGTGCAGAGAGCCTGAAGACCCTTTTGGATAAGGAACTTAAGGATAGCTTCTGCAACGGAAGGAGTTAAGTACTTGGAAATAAGAGCAACAGTCTTGTTGTCGCCGTATTTCTCATACTCCTTAGCAATCCAGTTAGCGATTAATTTTGCAGCTTTCATAAGGGCAATTACTCCTTTCATAAAATTTCATAAGATACTTTTTTACGCTTATATTATATGTACATAATACACCAAAGTCAATTCTACTTGGAAAACTTTGGCGGGTGCGCTAAACTTTCAAAAAAAAATTGGTTATTTTGTTAGAAATTTATATGAGAAAATTTCACATCTACTTGAGAGTATTTCATAGGTAAGGTGCAAAAAAAGCGCGGTTTTTCGAAAGGCAAAACCGCGCTTCTAAAAGCAATTTTATGCGTTTTCTTTTTGAGAATTTTGCTTCAAATAAGCATTGATAAAGCCGTCAATATCCCCATCCATCACGGCGTTAATATTGCCGTATTCGTAGCCGGTGCGGTGGTCTTTTGCGAGGGTGTAGGGCATAAAGACATAGGAGCGAATTTGGCTTCCCCACGTGATTTCACGCTGGTCGCCTTTGATGTCGCTAATCTTTTCCGCCTGCTGCTCTTCCTTGAGCCTGACCAGCTCCGCTTTGAGCATTTTCATACACACTTCGCGGTTTTGGTGCTGGCTGCGCTCGACCTGGCAGGAGACCACTATGCCGGTGGGAATATGTGTCATGCGCACGGCGGAAGAAGTCTTGTTGACCTTCTGCCCGCCCGCACCCGAAGCGCGGTAGTAATCGAGCTTAATATCATCGGGATTGATGTCGATTTCGACCGAATCGTCGATTTCCGGCATCACTTCCAGCGCCGCAAAAGAAGTGTGGCGCCTGCCCGCAGCGTCGAACGGAGAGACTCTGACCAAGCGGTGCACGCCGTGCTCACCTTTCAGGTAGCCGTAGGCGTTTTCTCCTTCAATGAGGATGGTGGCGCTTTTAATGCCTGCCTCATCGCCGTCGAGGTAATCGAGGGTGGTGACCTTGTAGCCGTGGCGCTCACCCCAGCGGGTGTAAAGCCTTAAGAGCATTTGCGCCCAATCCTGCGCCTCGGTACCGCCCGAGCCGGGAGAAAACTTGATAATGGCGTTTTTTGCATCATATTCTCCGGTCAGGAGAGTGAGCAAAGTCATGCTGTCAAGCGCGGTTTTGAAGTCTTCAATGCTCTGCTTGCATTCTTCCTCAAAGCTCAAATCTTCTTCTTCGTCCGCCAGCTCAATCATTGCCATCGCATCGTCAAATTTTGCCTGTAATGCCGCATATTTTTTGAGTTTGGATTGAATTTCGCTCAGGCGCTTTTGCACCTTTTGGCTGTTGTCAATATCATCCCAAAAACCGGGCTCTGCAGACTGCGCCTGCAAATCGGCTTCTTCCTGCTTTAAGCCTTCAAGATTTAAGGCATCCGCCAGCTCTTCGAGCGCCGGCAGCTGCTGCTTAAGTTCAAATTTTAACTCTTCATACTGTAACATAGCTTTACCTCTGATTGTATTCCGAATGAGATTATATACTAAAGCGGGGAAAAAAGCAATACAAATAAGGATTTGCCGTGCTCTCCGAGCACGCAAACCTTATTTGTCAGTTGCTCATTTCATTCGCAGTTGCAAACTGCGTTTGCGGTTGTTCACTGCGTTCACAGTTGCACTGCGTGCAGTTAAGATTACTATAACTGCGAGCATCGCGAGCAACTGCCGCGAAAGCGGCAACTATGAGCGAAGCGAATAACTGTGAGCAAAGCGAACAACTGCAAATAAGAATTTGCGAGGTCGTAGACCTCGACAAATCCTTATTTGTCTAACAGTTGATTTTTTTGCCCCGACAGTGTATAATGTTGTTTACTTATTCTATAATTGAGGTAATTTATATGTTTGAAAATAAAAGCTGTGATTATTGCGGCGAGCCGTTTGCCAAAAATGATGATATTGTTGTGTGCCCCGACTGCGGCGCACCGTATCACCGCGCCTGTTGGGATAAACACGGAGAGTGCGCGCACAAGGCAGAGCACGCTGCCGGTTATGCCTATACAAAAGAAGCTACGGCAACCGCACCGGTGCCGGAAGAAGATTTTGTGAGCGAAGTCAAGGCGGAAATGGCGCAGCAAAAGCAGGCGCAGGAGCCGACTGCTCACGCTCCCGCTGCCGCGGAAGGCTATTGCGAAAACTGCGGTGCAAAATTGGTAGACGGTAATGAATACTGCGTTTACTGTGCCCACAAACAGGGCGACCCCGTGACAAAGCGCAACCCGAAATATGCGCAGGTAGACCCGCTCGCGGGTATGGCGCCGGAAGAAACCATCGCCGGTGAGACAGTGGCGGATATGGCGCTCGTGGTCAGAAACAACTCCGCTAAAGTATTGCCGAAATTAAAGAAAACTGCCGACAGAAAGGTCAAACTCGGCTGGAGCTGGCCGGCATTCCTCTTCGGTTACCTGTATTTGTTTTTCCGCAAGATGTATAAATACGGCATTATTGTGATTATGGCGCAGGTGCTGCTGCTCAATGTTTTAAATTTTGCAATGGGTGACCCCGTGACCAAGACCAATCAAATTTTATCGCAGCAATATAACACCTCTATTGAGTCCGACAATCCTACGCAGGAAGAGTATATGAAAGTGCTCGAAGCAACGGCAACGGAAATGAACACCAGCGGTGTTACCAAGCAGATTTATATTATGCTTTTCGGCAGTATGCTGACCGTGCATATCGCCTGCGCGCTTCTCTTTGAGTGGCTGTACTTGAAGCACTGCGGCGATACGATAAAGCGCATGAAAAACAGCGCCGAAATATTAGGCGGTATGAGCAAGAGCGAATATCGGCTCAACCTGCTTGCGCGCGGCGGAGTCAGCATTTTCGGTGTTTTTATCGGTTATTTTGCCAAAATGGCGATTGAACAGTTTGTGGCGATGATTATGTCGACATTCGGCGGCTGAGGAAGTAGCAGTAAGCGGCATTTGAAGCAGGAAATATGTTATAATTAAACTTACAGTTGACAAACAGGCTTTCGGCTGTTAAAATAAAAAAGCTTAATTTGTGAACTTTCAAATGGAAAGTTCTCCTTGGCGTGAAAAAAGCCACGCCCAAATGACCAAAAGGAGGTGTCAAAGAATGTCAAATTATGAAGTTCTCATGCTTTTCTCCGTCAAAGACGGTGAGGAGGCAAGCGAAGCTTTGAAAGATAAGTTTTTAGAGCTTATCTCGAACAACGGCACTCTTGGCGAAGTTGATGTATGGGGGAAGCGCAAGCTTGCCTATCCTGTCAACGATGAGCCGGACGGCTACTATGTTCTTGCAAACTTCGAATCAGAACCGTCATTCCCGACCGAATTCCACCGCGTGTTCGGTATTACTGACGGCGCATTGCGCGCAATGATCGTGAACAAGGAGGAAAAATAATGTTAAATAATATCTCCGTCATGGGCAGACTGACCGCTGATCCGGAAGTCAGGCAAACACCCAATGGTGTTTCCGTATGCTCGTTCACCATTGCCAACGACAAAGATTTTAAAAGAGACGGCGATGCACCTAACTGGATTGACTGCGTAGCCTGGAGAAACAATGCCGACTTTATCGGCAAGTATTTCAAAAAAGGCTCGCTGATCGTGGTGACAGGTTCATTGCAAACCCGCCAGTATCAGGATAAAAACGGCAACAACCGAAAGGCAACGGAAGTGGTTGTTTCGCAGCAGTACTTTGCCGAGAGCAAGCGCGCTGCCGAAGAAAATCACGGTGGGGCATATGCGCCCGCACAGCCGGCTGCACAGGCAGCTCCCGTTTCCTACGCAAGTGCCGATGCTTCCGATTTTACCGTAACGGGTGATGCGGAGGACGATTTACCGTTCTAAGCGACTACATTTGGAAGGAGAATAACAATGGCTTACGATAAGAACCGCAGACCGGGCGGAAAGGGCAGAAGAAAAGTCTGCGCTTTCTGTGCCGATAAGGTTGACTATATCGACTATAAAGATACAGCAAAGCTGCGCAGATACGTTTCCGAGAGAGCAAAGATTTTGCCCCGCAGAGTAACCGGTACCTGTGCAAAGCACCAGAGAATGGTGACTACAGCTGTCAAAAGAGCAAGATATATGTCTTTAATGCCGTATATGAACGATTAATAAAAAAAGCCTCGACACAAGGTCGAGGCTTTTTTTATTCAGTTTTCAGTGTTCAGTTTTCAGTTGCGGTGTGATAAAAATAAGAGTGTTGTTTCATAATACATTAGTTGCGGCGGGTTGTTTTAACAAACTCGCTATTATTGTGCGAAACCTCGTTTATTGCCCCAAATCAGCGCTTGGTTTTTTGATTTTTACGCGACTTTTGTGCGGCGAATGCGGCACTTTTTTGCGCGCCGAAATCGCCAGGGAATAGTTAAAAGCGTTAATTAATTATTTGTGAAAATTGCACAGCAAAATGCACTAAAGTTCTACCTTTTGCACAACGAAAAAACACTAAAAATCGGCACTTGTACACTTTGTCTAAAATTGCGTGTAAAATTCGTGAAATTTTACAGGTTCTTTTTATATAAAGTAATTGACTTTAGGCGGTCGGGGTGCTAAAATGTTTTTGTATAACAGGTAGTCTATGGGCATTTTGCGCTCTATTGTATATAATATACGCGCGAAATACTCAAAAGACCGCGAAATTATATGCGCCCATATTGTTGAAAAGGAGAGATTTTTATGGCGAAACAAATGAAAAAAGCTCTTTGCATTTTGTTGAGCGTCCTGTTGGCGTTGAGCTGTTTTGCTGTAAGCGCTTTTGCTTACACCGGCTACGACCGCAACGGCCCTAACAATGCACTGAGAGTGCAGTCTAATGTCAGCGTGAGCGGCAACACCTTTGCTGTCGGCGACACCGTGACTGCAACAATCAATCTCAATCACCCCAATGATTCCGTCATCGGTTATCAAGGCTTTATTGTGTTTGACAGTAGCGTTCTTGATTTCAAATCCGTGACTCTTGCGAACGGCTACGAGTATTACAGCGAAGCTTTAGAGCCGACTTCCGCAACACAGATTGACCCGACCACCTTGACCATGGGCATTGGCGGCGATCCTTTTACAGCCAGCACGTTTGATGACATCATCGGCTACTGCAACCTGACCACTCCGGCAGTCATTAATTTGGCAGTGCTTAACCTCGATGGTTTACCGGCAGGTTCCGAAGCGGTTGCAACCGTTGATTTTGAAGCGAAAGCTTCCGTAGAGTCCAGCAAGATTTCTCTTGTGCCTTCTATCGTGTTCAGCCCGGCATTAGGTTATTTGAACTGTGCAGCTTCCACTTCTACCGAACAGGTATACGAAACTGCATTTGCCGCGACTGCTCCGTCGTCTTCCTTTAAAATCACCGGCGGTCCCGGTCCCGTTGTGAAGCACACCGTTACCTTTATTTGGAACACCAGTGCTACCACAACCGACAGCACTTCTTTCGATGTCGATGAAGGTACCACACCGACCGCACCGTCTATCCCGGCTCATTATGAAGACGGTAACTATGACTACGACTTCTCCGGTAATTGGAGTCCTGCACTCGCTCCGGTCTATGCGCCGACAACCTACATCGCGCAGTTTACCGAAACCTTTGTTTCTGCCGATTATACTGCCTATGATGCAGCAAGAGCGGCAGCCATTGCAAAGAGAGACAACGGCACAAGCTGGACAGCTGATTCCGTGGCTGCTCTCAACGCTGAACTCAATGTAAATGTGCAGGGTAAGGGCAGAACCGAACAGGCAGATGTCGATGCGCAGAAAGATGCCATTATCGCAGCAGCAGCGGCACTGCAAGAGCAGGCGGCTGAATATACTATCACCTTTGTTTCCAGAGGCGAAACCATCTCCACCCAAACCGTGACAGCCGGCGCGATGCCCAGCATCCCCACGGTCAGCGGTTACGAAGATGATGCGAAGATTTACACCTTCGCCGGTTGGAGCCCGGCAGTCGGTCCGGCAGCAGGTGATGCTACCTATACCGCACAGTTTGATGAAACTTGGAAGAACTACGCTATCACCTTTAATTGGGCAGGCGGTTCCACTACCGTGAACACCCACTGGGGCGACACACCGCAGGCACCGACCGTATCCGATTATGAGGATGATATTTATACCTATACCTTCACCGGTTGGGATCCCGCATTAGCACCTTGTGCAGGTCCTGCGACCTATGATGCGGTTTATACTCAAGAGTACAAGACTTACACCGTTAGATTTATCAATGAAAACGAAGTCTACGACACCAGAGACTACCACTACGGTGATGCTCTTGTCCAACCTGACGATCCCACCAAACCGGCAGACCAGACTTATACCTACACCTTCACCGGTTGGACACCTTCTGTTCCCGCAACAGTTACCGAAAGTGCGACCTACACGGCGAACTACAGACAGGATTACATCGATTACACCATTACCTTTGTCGGTCACGATGGCGTGATTTCATCCGACACATATCACTATGGTGAGAGTGTAAGCGTTCCCTCTGTTCCCGGTTATGAAGATGATACTTATACCTACACCTTCTCGGGTTGGGATAAGGCTGTTACAACAGTACAGGGCGATACAACATATACAGCACAATATTCTTATGAATATAAAAACTATACCATTACATTTGAATGGGTAGGCGGTTCTCAGGATGTTACCGCACACTGGGGCGATATGCCTGACACCTCTTCTATCACTGTTCCGAGTTATGAAGAAGACGGCAAGACCTACTCCTTCATCGGTTGGAATCCCGCCGTTGTGCCTTGCGCAGGCAACACCACCTATACGGCACAGTATTCCTCCGAAGACATCTATTATGATATTACCTTTATTATTGAAGGTGTCAGCCAAACACAGAGCGTGAAGGCAAACACCATGCCCGATGTGCCTGAGTTAGTTGACCATGCAGACCCGACAGACGGTGACTACCAAATCAGCTTCACCGGTTGGGATAAGACACCGGCTGTCGCAACGGAAAACACCACCTACACCGCTCTCTACTCCAGAGACTTTGTGGCAGCGGACTACAGCGCAGTCATCGCGGCACAAGAAGCAGCGGCTGAAATTGACAGAAGCATCTACACCGATGATTCCTTAGCAGTGCTCGATGCTGCCCTTGGTGAGGTTGTCGAAGGCTTAGGCAGAACCCATCAGGGTGAAGTCGACATCATGGCTGCCAACATTGATGCAGCGATTGGTGCTCTCGAATTCAAGCCCGCTGACTACACGGCGTACAATGCAGCCGTTGCCGATTTACAGGCAGAACTGCAAAAAGACGATTATACTCCCGATTCCATCGCACAGGTCACTCAGGAATTGGCAGATATCGACAATGCATTAGAAAAAGACCTCAAGATTATCGACCAGGCAACGGTTGATGATGCGAAAGCAGCCGTAGAGGCTCTGTGGGATCACCTTGTTGTTAAAGCCGACAAGAGCGTGCTCAAAGACTTGATTGACCAAGCCACAGCATTGGATCCCGAAAAATATGTGGACTTCAGCGATGTGGCAACCGCGCTGAGCAATGCCAACACCGTTTATGAAGATGACAACGCAACCAACGAAGAAGTTGCTGCCGCCATCACTGCTCTGAGAAGTGCTCTGAATGAACTCGTTAAGAAGAATGCGGACTACACTGCTTGGGATGCACTGGAAGCCCAATTCGCAGCACTGCCCAAGCAGTATTACACCTCTGATTCCGTGGCAGCCGTGCAGGCAGTTCTTGACCAGGTACAAAGAGGGCAGGATATTGACTATCAACCCGCTTTGGATGCTTTGACTGATGACCTTCAGGCAGCGATTAACGCACTTGAATTAACCACCAGTTGGGCAGGCGAAACCGATTGGGAAGGTGTGGATCACGCATACTTCTACTCCAACCTTGAGTATGTACAGGAAATTGATGAACAAGACCCGACCAACATCGTTGTCAAGGTTTATCTCAACCACCCGGTTGACACGGTAGACGGCATCATGCTCGCTACCCTGTATGATGCTCAGGCAATGACCTTTAAGTCGGCTCAAATCAATAACGGCACAGCGATTTACACCGAAACGATGGATGCTGCCTTCAATCCTGCCGACTACGGCTTGGATGCGATGGGCAAAGCCGGTATCTTGAAGATTGCAGCAGACTTTGATGCGGCACTTGCACCGACCGAAGCTTCCAGAGATTTGGTTGCCACCCTTACCTTTACGGCAACCGGCGCAGCAAGCACTTCTTACATCAAGAATGCACCGCTTGCCGCCAACACCGAAGCAGGCCACTCGGTTTACTCGGCAATTATTAACGATACAACCGAAGCCTTTATGCATAGCGATCCGGCAGATTTGCTTCTTGCAGAAGTTCAAACCGGCACGGTTACCGGCGCTTTGACCGGCGACAATATGAGCGCGGATATTCTGCTCACCCTTTCCGACGGCACGAATGAATACACCGCTTCCGCAAAAGGCAAGGCTTGCGATTATAGCTTTGAAAATGTGCTTCCGGGCACTTACACCATGACCATTGCTTCCGCCGGTTCCCTCGGCTACACCGTTTACAATGTAGTTGTAGAGGCAGGCGCTGTTAAAGAAATCCCGAGCATTAACCTGCTCTATGGTGATTGCGATGATAACGGCGTTATTTCCGGTCAGGATATTGCCGCTCTCTTCACTGCATACGGTCAGGAAGTTGAACCGAATAACTACTTTGATGTAGACGGTAACGGCACCGTAACCGGTCAGGACCTCGGTATTATCTTACTTTCCAGCCACTATGGTATGGATGCCAGCACACAGGTCATGACACTTGATTAAGGTTATTAATGTTATTAAATATTAATAAAGTCAGTAATTAATAAAAAAATTAATGAAGAATCGAGAAGAGCTATGAAAAGAAAAATTTTAAAAGTTTTAGTGCCCGTTTTAGTGCTTGCGATGTTGTTACAGGTTCCGTTTGCTTTTAGTGCAAGCGCAAGTGATTTATCGGAAGCATCCGCTTATGACTTTGTTGTCAGCAAAGCGGCTGCGGGTTCCGCAGGAAACCTTGAGGTAGGTTTATACCTCACAACCGACAATACCGAGTTAATCGACGGCTTCGGCGCCGCATTGGCGCTCGATGGCAGTGTGTATGATTTCGTCAATAAAGATGGCGTTATCATCACCGACGATTACAAAACCAACAGCAAGCAGGTCGGCGCAAGCTTCGCACTTGCGGCAACGGCTGTGGATGAAGGCGAAAAATTCATTCGCTTGGATGAATTCAGCATGATTTCCTACAATGCGGATACCGACACCTTCTACCTCTTTGTCAGCGGCTGTTCTTACGATGGCTTGACAGTAGACGGTAAGTGCCAGATTGCAGATTTCTACCTGAAACTCAAAGAGGGTCAGAAGTTTAGCGAAACCAACATCAGAAAGATGGAGGTTAGCGAGTGGAGAGAAACCGGCGGTTGCCCGTCTCCCGCAATTTACCCGGGTGCGGTGTCTTCCAAAGATGTCATTTTTGAGCCGGTTCCGGAAAACTTTGTAACCGATATCACCGTTACCCTTCCCAGCCTTAACGGCGCTGTGGACGGTTCTGCGGGCATCAGTGCAGTAGACAATGCGCGCGCACCTATTACGGTCAGACTCTTTAATGGTGTTAACGAGTACACCGCTACCACCCAAGGCACCGATGGCTACAGCTTTGACGATGTGGAAGAAGGCACCTACAGCATCGAGATTTCCGCACCGGGCTCCTTAGGCTACACCATCAATAATTTGGTGGTAGAGGCAGGCGAAACCGCTGTGCCGCCGAGCGTCTCCCTGCTCTTCGGTGATTGCGACCAAAACGGTACGATTGCCGGTCAGGATATTGCCCAACTCTTTACCGAATACGGTCAGGAAGTTGATGCGGAAGATGCTTGTGATGTCGACGGTAACGGAACCGTAACCGGTCAGGACCTCGGTATTATCCTGCTTACCAGCCACTATGGTATGGATGTTACCACACAGGTAATTGACTTGGCAGAGTAAGGTGAATTCAGTTTGAAAAAGATAAAATGGTGCAGTATTGCACTACTCTTGGTGATGGTGCTGCAGTGCGCGGGGCTCCATGCATTCGCAGCCACCCTCTCCGAAGCCTCATCCTTTGAGATTGCAGTCAAAAAGGTAGAAGATACCGCTGCTCCCGGTAATATGCTCGTGGAGCTGTACTGCAAATCCGACCCGAATGCCGCGATTACGACACTCGGTGCGACCATTGTTTTCAATACCGACTATATCGATATTGTCAACAAAAAGGGTGAAGCGACAACCGATTCTTACAAAAAAGAAATGAGTACTCTCGGGAAGTCCTCCACCGTGGCGGCGGCTTCCTCCGGCGGCGAAGATGCAGAGTTTTCGGGCTGGCGAGGGTTGAGCATCGCTTCCTACAATGAAAGCAGCAAGCAGATGTACATCTTCTTGTGCGGTATGGCAAACGATGCCAACAACGGTGTCAATTTGGCGCAAAAAACCAAAGTGGCAACCCTCTACCTCAACGCCAAAGCCGAAGGCAAACTGCCGGCAGGTGCCATTCGCCTGTGTAAGCAGGCGGAAATCGGCAAAGAGTGCCCCTCTAAAGCTGTCTTTGTGACCGAAATCAGTTCCAAAACCGAAATCGGCAAAGAGGTCAGCCCCATCAACCTTGCGGTCGATGAAGCGCTGATGGATGGCGCCCAGGAGCCTACCGAAGCCGAAAAAACCACAAAAGAGAAGGCAACCGAGAAAACTGAAAAAGAGAATAAAACCACTACCGCGGTGCCGGCTACCAAAAAGGTAAGCGACATGAGTGAAGCGGAAGTGGAGAGTGAATTACAGCAGCGCGTGGCTGCGGCAAAAGCAGTCGATTTCACACCCGAGCAGAAGCAGAGCGACGCCTACAAAGCCTATGAAAAGGCGGTAGAAGAAGCCGAAGCGGTGCTGGCGGATAAAAACGCCACACCCGAGCAAAAGCAAAAGGCGCTTGAAAACCTGCGCGAGGCACAAGAAGCGCTCGAAAAAGCGTTCCCCGAACTTGCCGAAAAGCTGGAAGCACCTGCAAAAACCGGCGAGTCTAAGTGGCTGATTATCGGCATTGGCGCTGCGGTTGCGGCACTCGCGGCAGTTGTCGTTGTAATCTTACTCAAAAAGAAAAAGAAAAAATCGTTATAACTAATCCGAAAGCATGCCCTTTTTGAATCAACATTGGTAGCAGATGATGAGAAAAGATGCAAATCTTGAAGATTATGTATATAAAATATTTCATGGAGGTAAATTTATGAAGGTCAAAAAAGTTTTGAGCCTTGCACTTGCGTTGGTCATGGTCTTTTCCATGATTCCGATTCAACTGATTACGAGTGCAGGGGTCGAAAAAAACAAGATTGGTGACGCTACTGACTTGTATGTAGACGTTTCTATCGCCGATGAATCGACCGGTAAGTATGCAGGCTGTATCGATGTTGCTTTAAAAGCCACTATCGACTATTCGAAGCTTGCCGAAGGCGATGAAAGAGTCTTAAAAACCTTTAACCAGGTTATCACAATCGACCCTGAGGTTGTGAGCACAGTCAGTAAAGCGAGCCGCACCAGAGGCAATCCGAATATGGCGGCTATGCTCGCCTTAGTGGAAGAAGCAAGCCTCAAATTCATTAACGCATCTAAGGATTGGGCGTTAATTCCCGCCGAAATTCCGCTGGATGACACCGGAGAAGAAACCACGACATTTGCGATGAACAGCATGTCCACACTTTCTCAGAATTCGAATTCCGGTAAAGTTGTCGTTCAGATGGCAGGTA
This sequence comes from Clostridia bacterium, assembly GCA_017432485.1. Taxonomy (GTDB): domain Bacteria; phylum Bacillota; class Clostridia; order Oscillospirales; family Acutalibacteraceae; genus RUG714. The sequence goes on along the minus strand of JAFRJB010000095.1, from coordinate 28,552 downwards.
ACAGTGAAGATGGTTATGAGTATTATGATGGAGACGAACCCGCAACAGGTCCCGTTACCATCACACTCTCTCACCTTTACCTGAAACCGCAGGATGGCAAAACTCTTGAAGAGTGCAGAGAAGCCATCAACTTGGGTACCGATGCTGATTTCGGCCCCGGTTCCGGCACCCCCAGCGTTGTAGATGCACTTTCTTATGTATCCAGCGCACAAGAGGCTGCAGGTTACCCGAACAGCGTTGATATCGCATTCTCTCCCGAATTCTATCCGACTGCTTCTTACAATGTTAAGTTCACCGGCATTAAGAATGAAGACGGTACAGCGGCAGACGATGTGGATTATACCGTTGAAGAAGGCGAAACCTTTGAGGTTCCCACATTAGTCGATTATAACGATGGCGACTTCCCGTACAAAGCAAACGGCTGGGATAACGAAGTTGTCAATCCCGCTACTGCAGATGCTACCTACACTGCACAGTACACCAAGCAAAAGAACAGCGTTACGGATCTTAGCGACGAAGTCACCGCTGATGCAGCTCTCAAAGAAGAAGATTACGAGTCCGGTTGGGATGCCTTTGCCGAGAAGTTAACAGCAGCGCAAGCTGTTTTGACGAACAACGCAAGCGAGAATCCCGCAGATTGGCCGACCGCAGGCGCGATTGCTACCGCTTTGGATGAATTGGTAGCTGCCAGAAGAAACCTGGTTCCGAAGACCACGATGTATGACATCACCTTCGTTTGGACCACAGCGGCAGGCGAACAAAGTTTTGATGTTCCCACTGCAGAAAATGAAGTACCGGTTCCGCCCGCAGGTTCTACTGAAGGTTATGAAACCGATACGACAATCTATACCTTTACAGGTTGGGATAAAGATCTTGTAGCAGCTACAGAGGCTACTACCTATACTGCACAGTATGAATCTGCTGCTAAGCAGGCAACCATCAACTTCGTGTATCTGATTGCTTACCACGAGTCCGATACAATGGAAATCACCACCGACGGTGTTTTGGTTGACATCGGTTCCGATGCTGCGGCTGCGAAGCCGGAAGATGCAGTTTCCTTCTTCACCAACGATGGTTTGAAGGAATATGTGCTCACCGGTTGGACTCCCGCACTCGGCGAAGTGACCGGCAACACCACCTATGAGGCACAGTATGATGTGGTTGACCATCCTGCAGATTACACTGCAGTAGATGCTGCCATCGCTGCATACAACGAGATGCAGCAGGCTGACCCGAATTTCAATGCGAGATACACTAAGGATTCCAGAGATGCTGTTGCAACTGCTATCAATGCTGTTGTGCGCGGTCTTCCGGACAGCAGACAGCCTGAAGTAGATGCTATGGCAGCTGCTATCCAAGATGCAATTGATGCATTGGCAACTACTGAAGTAACTGTTACCTACAATGTGCGCGGCACGATTTCCAGCGAAACCTTTGCTTACGGTACTCCTGCAGCAGATGTTGCAGCAGCTGCACCGACCGTATCCACAGACCCGATTGCAGAAGGCGACTATGATTACACCTTCACCGGCAATTGGACTCCGGATTGGACTGCTTTGGAAGGCGACTATGTGAGCGCATATGAAGCTGTATTTAGCGAGCAGTTCGTAGAAGCTAGTACCGGCGATCTCCAGACAGCAGTCAATAATAAGATTGCCGAGAGAGATGACCCCGCCAAAGATTGGACAGATGAATCTGTTGCAGATCTTAACGAGTTACTGCAGCAAGCAGAGCAATATCTCAATCCGCCCACACCTGTCGGCAGAACCGCACAGGGCGACATTGATGCATTGACCAATGCCATCAATAATTTCCAACTGGTAGAAAAAGGTCAACCTGTAACCCAGTACACCATTATCTTCCAGAATTGGGATGGCACACCGATTGGCGAACCGCAGGTTGTCAATGCAGGTGAAAGCATTACGGTTCCGCAGGATCCGACCAGACCGGATTCGGCAGACGGTAACACTTCCTACACCTTCAAGGATTGGGGCGAAGAAGTAGAAATCACCCCGACCGCGAGCAAGACCTATACCGCTACTTATAATGAAGTAACCAATTATGCAGACCTTACTGAACTCAACGATGCTATTTCGGCTGCAGAGCAGAAGCAAGCAGAAGAGAACTTCGATGAGAAGTATGCGAATGCAGAAGACTTTAACCGCTTAGTCAGCGAGGCAAATGCACTTGCACAAAGCGAACCGCTCAAGAGCCAACAGGGCGATGTGGACGCGAAGGCCGGCGAACTCAACGACTTCCAGTTAGTGCCGAACCAGTTTACCATCACCTTTATCACTCACGAAGGCACCACCGAGAGAATCTTGGATTACGGTGAGACACCGCAAGCTCCGGCAACTCCGAACTACACGGAGAATGACTACGAGTATTCCTTCCTTGAGTGGAAGGTTGACAACGTGCCTGCCGAAATCGCTCCGGCTACTGCTAATGTCACTTATGTTGCTGAGTACAGCGGTCAATTCCTGCCGGCAGATTACGATGCAAATGATGCAGCTGTTCAAGCCGCACAGGATATCTTAAACACTGAAAATGTCGATAAGATTTACACCGAAGACAGCTTAACAGCATTGCAGAATGCAGTTGACAACAATGTACAACCCGGTTTGGGTGAATCCCAGCAGGGTCAGGTTGACGAAGCAACTGGAGCTATCAACAATGCAATTAACGACTTAGAGAAAATCGTTTACACCGTTACCTTCTATGTGGAAGGCGAGCAGTATGCAACCGGCAACTACAATTACAATGATGACCTCAATGTACCGGCTGATCCGGTGAAACAGGCTGACAATACCTACACCTATGCTTTTGCAGGTTGGACTCCTGAAATTTCCGCAAAGGTTGTTGCCGATGCAGAATACAGTGCAAACTTCACTCCGACTTACAAAGAGTACACCGTAGCATTCGTAGATTACGACAGCACACCCATCAGCAGTGATACCTATCACTGGGGCGATGAAATTCAGGTTCCGGTTAATCCGACCAGACCGAATGATGAAACCTACACCTACAGCTTCAAGGCTTGGACTCCGGAAGTTGTTGCTTGCGCAGGCAATCAAACCTACACCGCAACCTATGATGCAGATTATATCGAATACGACATCGCATTCGTAGATTACGATGATTCTCCCATCAGCAATGGTACCTATCACTGGGGCGATGAAATTCAGGTTCCGGCAGATCCGACCAGACCGGCTGACGAAACCTACACCTACACCTTCGCAGGTTGGACTCCGGATGTAGTCGCTACCTGCCAAGGCGATGAAACCTACAAAGCAACCTATACTCCGGAATATATCAACTACACCGTGAAGTTTATGGTAGACGGTTCTGAGTATGATACACAGACTCTCCACTATGGCGATGCTGTTGTCATTCCGGAAAATCCGACTAAGGCTCCTTCCGTTTCCACCGTTTACAGCTTTGCAAACTGGACTCCGGATGTGGTCGCTACCTGTCAGGGCAATGCTGAATACACTGCTGTATTCAACGAGAGCCCGAGAATGTATACCATTACTGTTGTTACCAAGAACCCGGCAGACGCTTCCACCGTAACCACTACGATGGATGTTGCCTTCGGCGAGACCCCGGCTATTGCAGATCCTGCAACAGGCTTCGTTGTCGGTAGCACTAAGTATGACTTCACCGGTTGGGATCCGGCAATTGCTCCGGTAGACGGCGATGCTACCTACACCGCTCAGTACGCCGAGACTCCGGTTGTTACCCCGACCTACACCATCAACTTCAAGTATGCAGACGATGCTTCGCAGGCTGAGAGCGGCAACTATGCTGACCACAGCGCTACGTATGCAGAGGGTACGACACCGACCATTCCGACTCCGGCAGACTTCACCACTGAAACTACTCAGTACAAGTTCAAGAGTTGGGATAAGGAAGTTGGTCCTGCAACAGCTGATATCACCTACACGGCTCAGTATGATGCAATCCCGCTTACCACTACCTACACGATTAACTTCAAGTATGCAGAGAGTGCAGCAGAGGTTGATGATGGTCATATGACTGACCATACCCAGACAGTTGAAGCAGGCGCTATGCCGGCTATTCCGTCCCCGAGTGATTTTGTTGATGGTAACACCACCTACACCTTCACCGGTTGGGATAAGGAAGTAGTTGCTGCAACAGGCGACGCTGTCTACATTGCAGAATACCAGGTTGACACCAAGTTTGTTCCGGATATGACCGAAATTGAAAAGCTTGTTGATAGATATAAGCAAATGGTGAAGACCGGTAAGTATGTACAAGAAGACCTTGATGCAATTAAAGCTTACATCGATGATATTTATGATAAGTATGACAACAATGAGTTTACCAATCAGGCTGAAGTAGACGAAATGGCTTCTTATCTCAAGTATCTCGAAGACAATGCAAGAAAGATTAAGGAAGAAGGCGGCAACACCGATAAGAAGGACAGCAGCAGCAGAAGCTCTTACAGCAGAACTGCTCGCACAGGCGATAATGCGACATTAATTGTGATGTCCATCATCCTTGTTTCCTCCATCGGTCTTGCAGTTGTAACCCTTAAGAAGAGAAGAAAGGAAGATTTCTAATCTTCACAAGGTAAACCCTTTTACCGCTAAATAGCGGTAACAGACCTTAAATGAACTCCATTATAGGTGCGGGAGTTTGACCGCTCCCGCACCGAGAGTTCGTTTGTGGGGGGCACCGCCCGCAACAGGCGGCGGTGCAAAAAACACAGGCAGATTTGCAACATTTCCGGCAACCGGCAAAAGAGCTACCATAATGCCATGCAGGAAACAGCGTAATAACTGGCCGACAGCAAAAGAAATAGGTAAAAACCAAAGTTCCAAAATCATTTTTGAAATTTCGGTTTTTACCTATTTTTTTAAAAGTAGGGTAGGGGACGGTTCTTTGCCTTGCCTTTTTCTTCCTTATATGATAGTATTATATTTGAGGTGATGATTATGTCAAGGCAAGCCAGAAAGAAAAGTGAGAGCGGCATATATCATGTAATGCTCAGAGGTATTAACAAACAAAGAATTTTTTACAACGAGCAGGATTATAAGATGTTTATCAAGTCTTTGATAGCCGCAAAAGACGCCGGTAGCTTTTCTCTATACGCATATTGTTTAATGGATAATCACATTCATTTACTTATAAAAGAAGAGGGTGAAGCGTTAGCAACCGTTATAAAACGAATTGCTTGTCGCTTTGTGTATTGGTACAATTTGAAGTATGAGAGAGTCGGACACCTATTTCAAGACAGATTTAGGAGTGAACCGGTGGATACAGATGAATACTTTGTCTCTGTTTTAAGATATATTCATCAAAACCCGGTAAAGGCGGGATTGGTGGCAAGCTGTAAAGAGTATACTTATAGTAGTTATCAGTGGTATTTTGTTAATTCAAAACTTATTAACAAAGATTTTGCTCTGTCTCTGATGAGTGAAGAGCAGTTTAAAGAATTTCATACAAAGTTAGAAAAGAAATCAATTATGGATTTAGAGGAAACTAAAAAAAGGATTAGTGACGAAAAAGCACAAGAACTTTTTAAAAAAATCACTAAATGTGAAAATGCGACTGAATTTGCCACATTAGAGAAAAAGCAAAGAAGAAAATTTGGCGCACAATTAAAGGAACTCGGGCTGAGCAATAGGCAAATAGTTAACAATACCGGATTATCTTACAGTTGGATTGAAGGCATTAAGTTGAAAAAATAAGGTAAAGAACCGTCCCCTACCCTGGTTTTTAAAAAACGCCTGCGAGGAGCAGGCGTTTTTTTATGCTTTGAAATATTCTTTAAAGGCTAAGTGGGCGTTATAGAGGTCAATTTTACCGATGATTTCAAACGGTGCGTGCATGCTCAGTACCGGCACGCCCAAATCGACTGTTTCAATATCTAAATTCGCCACATACTTTGCGACCGTGCCGCCGCCGCCGAGGTCGGTTTTGCCAAGCTCACCGATTTGCCACAGCACACCCGCTTTATCGTAGATACCGCGCAGGTAGGCGATAAATTCGGCGCTCGCATCGTTTGAGCCGCTCTTGCCGCCGGCACCTGTGTATTTGGTTAAGCACACGCCTTTATTGACATAAGCGCAGTTATATTTATCCACCACATCCGCAAAGGTCGGGTCGAAGCCTGCGTTGACATCTGCCGAAATGCATGAGCAGTTGCGAATGACATCTCTGCCCTGCAAGCCAACGGTTCTTGCCAAATCAGCAATAAAGTAGCGCAAGAAGTCGCACTTCATACCGGTATTGCCTTCGGAACCGATTTCTTCTTTATCGACCCATACGGCAAGGCAGGTGTTTTCGGGTACGCCGCACTCAAGCAGCGCGGTCAGCGCCGGGTAAGCGCAGACCTTATCATCGTGCCCGTAGCCGCCGATAAACGAGCGGTCAAAGCCGATTTCTCTGACCGGGAAGGCGGGAATGGCGCACAACTCTGCCGAGAGGAAATCTCTCTCGCAAATGCCGTATTTTTCAAAGAGCAGGTTTAAGATGTTAAGTTTAACCAATTCGCTCTCTTCATCATCTTTAAACGGTACAGAGCCGATAAGCAGATTGAGCTCTTCGGCTTTCACTATCTGCCGCGCTTCGCGTTTCATTTGCTCGGTTGCCAGGTGGGGCAGCAAATCGGTAACCACAAACTGCGGGTCTGCCGGGTCATCACCGATATTAACAGTGAGTTTCTCGCCATCTGCTTTGCAAATGACACCGTGAAGCGAAAGCGGAATGGCAGTCCACTGGTACTTCTTAATGCCGCCGTAGTAATGCGTTTTAAAGAACGCCATATTTTCGCTTTCATACAGCGGGTTTGGCTTTAAATCCAGGCGAGGGGAGTCAACATGCGCTGCAGCAATTTTGACACCTTCCGAAAGCTCTTTTTTGCCGATAACGGCAGCAATGACTGCCTTATTGCGCTGGATTTTATAAATCTTATCGCCGGCTTTGTAAGGCTCGGTGCGGTGCTCATCGACAGGCTCAAAGCCGTTGGCGCGCAATACGGTTTCGGCAAAAACGGCGCACTCTCTCTCGGTGCGGTTTTTATCCAAAAACTCAATATAACCCTTGGCGTAAGCAGCGCAGGCATCGAGCGCCTGTTCATCCATTGCTTTGTAGCCGTTTTCAAACTTGTTGAAGAGCTTTTGCTTAAGGTCTTTTGCTTGTGACATAAAAAATCAACTCCTGTTAATTGTTGCGAATAATTCTGTCGGCATAGCGCACATAGAAGGAATCATCCTTCTCAAAGCGCATTCTCTGCCCGATTTCATCAAGTGTAATATTATCTCTTTCCACAATACGCTCCTGGCGAATTGCCGGGTCGGCGATGATGAAAATGACTTCATTACACACTTGGTTCAGACCGCTTTCAATGAGTGTAGGTGCATCTAAAAAGACAGTCTTCACACCGCTTGCTTTGGCGTGCTCAATCAACGAAATGATTTTTTGCGCCACAGCAGGCAGAACCGTGCGGTTGAGTTTATTTAAATTTTCTTCGCTGCCAAATGCAATCGAAGCCAATTTTTTGCGGTTGATGGTCTTGCCGTCTAACACCTCATCGCCAAATGCAACGACAATGCTCAGCACCAAACTGTCACTACTGAGCATGGAATGGTACACGTCATCGGCATTAATGACAATGCTGTGAGGTGTTTTGGCAGCCAAGCGGTTGGCAATAAAGGTTTTACCGCAGCCGGTTTTACCGGTAATGCCGACAACGCGAATGCCGGGTATTTTTTCGTATTTCTGTACTGCCGGCTCATCTGCCTTGGCGGCAGTTGCTGCCGTGCCGGCTTCGCCGCGGTCTGCTTGGAGAATCGCTTGGGAATTCCATTGGGCATTCGGCATTGGCAGGAAGGGCTCGGGTTCCACATCGTCGTCTTCTTTTTTGCCGAAGATGCGGGAAAATAAGCCCTTTCTTCTCGGGATATCATCGTCGTACACATCGAATTGGAAGTCTTCATCAATCGTGTCAACCGGGTAAGCGGCAGGCTTTATGCCGTCTTCATCGATGAGCGCTTCGTAGAAGATTTTGGTCGGATCGTCTTCCTCTGTTTTTTCGACAACAGTGATATTATCGCTAATGGCTTTGCTGAAGTCTTCATTAAAATCCTCGCCGAATTGAATATCGTTAAGCGCCAAAATTGCCGAGTCTTCTTCCATCGCACCGAGCGTTACGGCAAGCGGGTCTTCCGCCTGTTCTTCGCTGCTTTCAGCGCTTGTTTGCGCCGGGGTGCTTACTTCTTGAGCGCTATTTTGCGGTGGCTGTACCGCTGCAGGTGCGGGAATTTCTGTCGGCTGCGCACGAACCGCTGCAGGTGCAGGATTCGGCTCTTTGTCTAAAGAGGAGAGTACATCCATTTCTTCGGCATCAAGTTCGCTTAAATCTATCGGATTTTTGACTTCTCCGGCGCTCTCCGGCTGTGCTTTTTCTACCGCCGTATTCTTAGTATCGGCAGAAGTTGCCATCGTTAAATCAATCAAATGAAAACCGGCAGCACGCAGCAGGCGGTTATTGACCGCCAAACTGACCCCGTTATTCTCCATCAGCGGGGCGTAGGCCTCGGTCAAATTCTTATCGTCAATGGCTCTGAGAATATCAAACAGGCGCTTTGCGTGGGTAACACTGTCTGCCTTGGCGCCGAGTGAAAAAGTGTGATAATCACGGAGTGCTTCCATATCTTCATCAAAGCAAATAATAGCGGTTTTCTCTGTGGCGCGGGTTTTGACATAAGTCACATAGTCGCTGGTACTGCCTTTAACCAGCTGCAGGTTGGCGCGCGGGGCGTAGTGTTTATATTTCATACCCGGTGACAAAGGCTTTTCGCCCTCGCTCAGCTCGCCGGTTGCAGTATGGTGAACAATCACTTCACCGATGACTTTACGAATTTGTTCGGTAGTAATTCTGCCCGGGCGCAAAATGGTCGGGATGTCTTCGACCAGAGAAATGACAGTGGATTCCAAACCGACCATACAGTCGCCGCCGTCAATAATGCCGTCGATTTTGCCGTTCATATCTTTATACACATGGGTAAACTTTGTGGGGCTCGGTGCGCCCGAAACATTGGCGCTCGGCGCCGCAAGCGGCACCCCGCACTCTTTGATAAAGCGGAATGCAATCTTATTTTTGGGCATTCTGACTGCCACGGTATCTAAACCGCCGCTGACAATATCGGGCACCAGAGGGCTCTTTTTGAGCACAATGGTCAGCGGACCCGGCCAAAAGCGCTCGGCTAAGAGCTTGGCGCTTTGCGGGATTTGCTCGACCAATTTGCTCCAGTCGGAGATGTTGGCGATATGCACAATCAGCGGATTATCGCTCTGCCTGCCCTTTGCTTCGTAAATTTTCCTGACCGCTTCGGTATCTAACGCGTTTGCGGCAAGGCCGTAAACCGTTTCGGTCGGCATCGCGACAACGCCGCCGTCTCTGATAATAGCAGCAGCTTCCCGTAATTCATTTTTGGTAAAAACCTTTGTGTCCATAGGTGCTGTGAATTCCTTTATGTTTCTGACTCGCTGGCGCGAAGTTTCTCTGCGGTGTCTGCCGTAATTAAAGCATCAATGAGTTCATCCAAATCGCCGTTTAAAATCTGCTCTAATTTATAGAGCGTTAAGCCGATGCGGTGGTCACTGACTCTGCCCTGCGGGTAGTTATAGGTGCGGATACGCTCGTTGCGGTTGCCGGTGCCGACCTGCGCTTTGCGGTCGCCGGCAATTTCCGCGTTTTGCTTCTCGCGCTCTTTTTCCAAAATGCGCGAGCGCAGAATTTTCATCGCCTTGTCTTTGTTTTTATGCTGGCTGCGTTCGTCTTGACACTCTACGACCGTGCCGGTCGGGATGTGGGTGATACGAATCGCACTTTCGGTTTTGTTGATATGCTGCCCGCCGGCACCGCTGGAGCGGAAAGTGTCTATCTGCAAATCGGTCGGGTTGATATCGATATCGACTTCTTCCGCTTCGGGGAGAACCGCTACGGTTGAAGTGGAAGTGTGGATGCGCCCTTGGCTTTCGGTTTCCGGCACGCGCTGCACGCGGTGCACGCCGCTTTCAAACTTGAAGCGGGAATAGGCGCCATCGCCCGAAATGGAGAAGGAAATTTCTTTAAAGCCGCCAAGCCCGGTTTCCTGCGCCGAAAGTACTTCGTGCTTGAAGCCTTTGGATTCGGCATACATCGTATACATTCTGTAAAGTGTGCCCGCAAATAGGGCGCTCTCTTCACCGCCGGCACCGCCGCGAATTTCGACAATAACGTTTTTATCATCATTCGGGTCGCGGGGAAGCAGGAGAATTTTCAAGTCTTCGGTGCAGGTTTCAATTTGCTCCTTTGCCGCCTTGAGCTCTTCCACGGCAAGCTCTTTAAACTCTTTATCAAGGCCGCCTTCTTCCAGCATTTGTTCCGCTTCGGCAGCGTTGGATTGCGCATTTTTCAGCGCTTTATATTTTTCGACAATCGGTTCAAGCTTCTTTTGCTCTTTCATCAGCGAAGTGTATTTCTCCATATCGGAAACCACTTCCGGGGAGCAAAGCTGCTCGGTGACGGTTTGAAATCTGCTGTAAATGCCTTCTAATTTATCAATCATACGGTGTTTCCTACTTTATAATTTGCTTGATGGATTTCTCTGCCTTTTTGCGCGGAACCATAACCTCTCTGCCGCAGGTGAGGCATTTGAGTTTAAAATCCATCCCGACGCGCAGCACTTCCCATTCATCGCCCGAACAGGGGTGCGGCTTTTTGGTTTTGATAATTTGACCGACTTGAATATCCATCTAAATCCTTAAATATTTATATATTAATAATTATTTATAATCACTGTATATATTAACACATAATTTGCGGATTGTAAACTATTAATAATTTTCGGCGCAGCGGCATAAAATTTACGGATGTATTATTTTGGGAGGAACAAAAAATGAAAGAGTTTTGTTTTGAGGGTAAATTGTTAAAGACTGAGGAAAACAGGGCAGCTATGCGCTCGCCCGCTGCGTTGGAAGAAGCGCGCGGTAACCAAACCGTGCTCGAAAGTGTTTGCTACCTGTGTGACAGCGAGCAAAATCTCTATGTCAAACTCGGTACGATAGACGGCATCATTCCCAAAAGTGAAGGTGCGCTCGGCGCCGAAGAGGGGCGCATGAAAGACATTGCTTTTATCTCAAAAGTGGGCAAACCCGTGCAGTTTGTTATTCGCGAGTTTGTCAAAGACGGGGCGGACATTATGGCGATTTGCTCGCGCGCCGCCGTGCAGGCGCAGTGCAGGCAGCAGTACATTCAGGCGCTGCAGCCGGGCGATGTGCTCGAGGTCAAGGTCACGCATTTAGACCGCTTCGGCGCGTTTGTGGATGTCGGCGCGGGGCTCAATTCGCTCATTCCGATTGATATGCTCTCGGTCTCGCGCATTGCACACCCGCGCCAGCGGGTCAGCGAGGGGCAGGTGTTGCGCTGTGTACTGAAAAGCAAAGCGGATGGAAAATTAACCCTTTCGCTGCGTGAATTGCTCGGCACCTGGGAAGAAAACGCCGCACATTTTGAAGCGGGGCAAACCGTGCAGGGTATTGTCAGAAGCATTGAAAACTACGGCGTTTTTATTGAACTGGCGCCGAATTTGGCAGGTCTTGCCGAGTATAGCGATACTGTCAGCACCGGGCAGGCGGTGGCAGTTTACATTAAATCCATTATTCCCGAAAAAATGAAAATTAAACTGAGCATTATTGACAGTTTTGAGCCGCCGGAGCCGACAGCGTTGGAGTATTACTACACCGGGGCACATATGGATGCGTGGCGTTACAGCCCTGACGGCTGCGAAAAGGTGATTGAAACCGTGTTTACCGCTTGAGGCGGTAAACAGATGACAGGGTACAGAAGGCAGTTGACAGAGTGCCGGGCTCCCGTCGGGCAAAATCTGTAATCTGTGCGCTGTGGTCTGTATTTCGAGAAATCGGGTTTGCCTTGCAAACCCGATTTCTCATTGCCATTAGCAACAAAATATAGTATAATAAATTGTTGGAACAAACAATATCTGTAAATGGAGAAATTCAATATGCAAAAAAAATATTTTGGCACGGCATTTGGCAAAGAAGTTTATGAATACACGGTAACAAGCGGCGGCATTACCCTGAGCGTGATGGATTTGGGCGCTACGGTGACTGCGCTGTTGGTGCCGGACAAACGCGGCAATTCCGGTGATATTGCAGTCGGTTTTGCCACGGCGGAAGATTATGAAAAATACGGTGACAACCAGGGCGCTACGATTGGCAGATACGCCAATCGCATTAAGCGCGGCAGATTTGAAATAGACGGGGTGATTTACCAAATTCCTTGTAACGACGGTGAAAATATGCTCCATGGCAACAATGAATTTCGCAATGCAATATGGGAACTCTGTGAGACAGGGGAAAACTTTTTGTGCTTCAGCTACACCTCACCCGACGGTAGCAACGGTTTCCCCGGCACCTTGCAAACGCGCGTAAAATACAGCATTGAAAACGGCGCGCTGGTCATTGACTACGATGCCGTCAGCGACAAAAAAACGCTCATTTGCCTGACCAATCACCTCTATTTTAACTTAAATGCAGACCCCTCCAAGACCATTTGCAATCACTATTTGCAGGTGGCGGCAGATTCTTTTACCGAGGCGGATGATGCGCTCATTCCCACGGGTAACATTTTGCCGGTGGCGGGCACAGCGCTTGATTTCAGAAGCGAGAAGCGCTTAAGTGAAGAAATTTTGGCAGACCCGATGCTTGCTGCTCCCGGCGGTGTCGACCATAACTTTTGCCTGAACGGGGCAGACGGCACGCTGCGAGAAGCGGCGGTGCTTAGCGAAAAAGAGAGCGGCAGGGTGCTCAAGGTATATACCGATTTGCCCGGTATCCAGGTGTATTCCGGCAACTTTTTAAAGCCGGACATCGGCAAGGGCGGTGTGCGTTTGGTCAAACACGGAGCTGTGTGCCTGGAAACACAGTATTACCCCGATTCTCCGAATCACCCGCAGTTCCCTCAGTGCATCTTTGCAGCGGGCGAACATTTCACTTCCAGAACCGTTTATGAATTTTCCACTTTATAAGCGTAAATGATTGCTATTTATATTAAAATATGCTATAATTAATTGATTAAGCAAAAGTAGGAGAAATACTATGTGTGGTATTGTCGGATATATCGGTTCTCAAGATGTGGCGCCTGTTTTGTTAGACGGGTTGGAAAAACTCGAATACAGAGGTTATGACTCGGCAGGTATTTCCGCGCTGGAGAACGCACAAATTACAACCATCAAATCCAAAGGCAAAATTTCGGATTTGAGAAAAAAAGTCAAATTTGAATATAAGGGAAATGCGACCATCGGCATCGGCCATACCCGCTGGGCAACCCACGGCAAGCCGAGCGATGTTAATTCCCACCCCCATATGAGTTTTGACGGCAAGTTCAGTGTCGTGCACAACGGCATTATCGAGAACTTTGTCACGCTCAAGCAGGATTTAAAAAATGAGGGCATTCGCTTCGCTTCGGAGACCGATACGGAGGTTGTTGCCCAGCTGCTTGCCAAATATTATAACGGAGATATGAAGCAGACCATTCTCAAAGTGCTTTCCAAAATCGAGGGCGCCTATTCTTTGGGCATTCTCTGCGCCGATTACCCCGATGAAATTTGGGCGGTGCGCAACGCAAGCCCGCTGATTATCGGCTTGGGGAAAGAGGAAAACTTCTTAGCCTCCGACATTACGGCGGTTTTGAAATATACTAAAGATATTTACCAGCTCAGTGACGGCGAGTTTGCCTGCTTAAAGAAAAACAGCGTGCAGGTATTTAACCCGCAGGGCGAGCCGATTGAAAAAGAAGTTGTCAAAATCACCTGGACCGTGGAAGCGGCGGAAAAAGGCGGTTATCGGCACTTCATGCTCAAAGAGATTATGGAAGAACCGGAAGCCATTCGCAAGACCGTTTCTCCGCGCTTAACCGATGATGATGAAATTGTGCTTGATGGTTTCACTTTAACCAAAGAAAAACTCGAGGGCTTTAAGAAAATCTATATTTTAGCCTGCGGTTCGGCTTGGCATGTCGGCATGGTCGGCAAGTATGTCATTGAAGAACTGACCCGCATTCCGGTCGAGTGCGACCTCGCGAGCGAATTCCGCTACAGAAACCCGGTAGTCGATGAAAATACGCTGGCGATTGTTATCAGCCAAAGCGGCGAAACCGCCGATACACTTGCAGCGCTGCGCGAAGCGAAAAAGCGGGGCGCACGTGTGCTCTCGATTGTCAATGTGGTCGGCAGCACGATTGCCAATGAGTCCGACGATGTTATTTACACCTGGGCAGGCCCCGAAATTGCGGTGGCAACGACCAAGGCTTACAGCACCCAGCTGACCATTATCTACCTCTTTGCGCTCTATGCCGCAAAACTGATGGGGAAGATAGAACTTAGCGAGTATAAGGCAATTATCGCAGCCATTCGCAAGCTGCCCGACCAAGTGGCGCAAATTCTTGAAATGAAGGATGAAATTAAGGCGCTTGCCTCCCGCTATGCATTTTTGGAGCACGCCTATTTTATCGGCAGAAATTTGGATTACGCCGTGGCGCTCGAAGCAAGCTTAAAACTGAAAGAGATCAGCTATATTCATTCCGAAGCCTACGCGGCGGGCGAACTCAAGCACGGCACAATTTCGCTTATTGAAGACGATACTTTTGTGTGCGCGCTGTGCTGTTGTGAGCGCCTGTATGACAAGACGATGAATTCCATTAAGGAAGTGTCGGCGCGCGGGGCGGAAACCTTGGCGGTCATTACCGAAGAGTCTCCCGACCCCGGTGAAGAATGTGACTTTAAACTGGTTATTCCCACGACTCACGAATTGGTGATGCCCAGCCTCGAAGTCATTCCCATGCAGTTATTAGGGTATTACATTGCGCTCGCCAGGCGCTGTGATATTGATAAGCCGAGAAACCTTGCCAAGAGCGTAACCGTAGAATAAGTTACGCAGTTGCAAGTAACAGAAAAGATAGAGAGAAAACATTATGGTATGTAAGAATTGCGGAATGGCAAATTCCGACACAGCGCAGGTTTGCAGCGAATGCGGCAGTGTGCTGCGCGCACAAAAGCCGGCTGAGAAACCGGAACTGCAAAACCCGCAAGGGGCTGCGGTGCAGCCGCCGGTACAAAGTTATGTAGTACCGCAGGCACCGTTTGCCGCACCGCCGGTTTACAGTTGGTACGCGCCGCCTGCGGCGCCGCTGCCGGGTGTTGCCCCTGTGTATGATATGCGCTTTGCGCCACCCGTACCGCCGTATCCTGCGGCACCGGTGAGTGCAGCTGTCGTGCAAGAGCCTGCTGCGCCACCCGCCGCGGCTGCACCGGCACAAGAACCGGCGCCGACAGCTGTTTTGCAGGAATCGGCACAGCAGCCTTCAGCTGCACCGGCAGCTCCGGAAGTGCCGCCGGCACCTGCCGCCTACCGGCCGATGCCGATGATGCCGGCTGTACCCTATATGCAGCAGGGTATGTACCCTTACGGCTATGTGCCCCCGATGAAGGATACACAAAAAACCAAAGCGGTTTGGGCACTGGTGCTGGGGATAGTATCACTGGCGCTGCCGCTACTGAGCTGTGCGTTTTTATCGCCGCTGAGTATGATTGCCGGCATTATTGCCATTATCTTAGGCGGTATCACGATGAATAAAGTCAGCTCCGAGCACAGACCCAAAGCGATTGCGGGCATGGTGCTGGGCATTGTGGGAACCATCGTTTCCCTGTTGGCGATTATTTTTCTCATTTCTTCTTTGAGCACGCTGACACAAATGCCCGAATGGCAATCGTTTTATGACCAATACACTTCCTTTGTGGCAATGATTATCATAAGCGGCATCCGCGTGGTGATGCATACGATAAAATCCGTCATTTCTCAATTAGAGATGTTCCTGCAGTTTATGCCGTTACGATAAAGGAATAACCGGATCATTCATTAGCAGAAAGAGCCTACTCTTTCTGCTAATTTTTCGAGAGAGCGATATGTTGAAGAAAAACGACAGAATACCCCTGACAATCGAATCTTTGAGTTCCGACGGCAGCGGCGTGGGCAGAGTGGATGACTTTGTGATTTTCACCCCGATGACCTGCACGGGCGACCGCGTCCGGGCGCACATTTTAAAGGTCAAAAAAAGTTATGCCTTTGCCAAGGTCGATGGCATTCTCACCCCTTCTGCCGACCGCGTAGAGCCGGATTGCGCGATTTACCGGCAATGCGGCGGCTGCGATTTTCGCCATATGCACTATGAAGCCGAGCTGCGCGAGAAGCGGCAGGCGGTGGATGATGCGCTGCGGCGCATCGGGGGACTGGAGCTGACAACCGAGCAAATTCTTTTCGCTTCACCTTTGCGCTACCGCAACAAGGCGCAGTACCCGCTGCGCGAGGAAGAAGGAAACATCAAAGCGGGCTTTTTTGCCAAGCATTCGCACCGTGTCATTAATTGTGAAGACTGTTTGCTGGAGCCGGAAATTTTCGGTAAAATCGTGCAGGCGCTGCAGTGGTTTATGCAAGAGAAGCACATCAGCGCTTACGATGAAAGCAGCCACACGGGCTTGGTGCGCCACCTGTTTTTGCGCTGCAGCAAAGATGCCGCGCAGCTGGCGCTGTGTTTGGTGCTCAACGGCGCAGGTTTGCCTTGCGAGCGCGAGTTTGCGGCATTTATGAGCGGCAATTTCCCGGCGCTTAAGAGTATTATGCTCAATGTGAACACGCAAAAAACCAATGTCATTTTAGGCAAAGAATATCGCTGCATTTTCGGCAGGGAGTATATAGAAGATATTTTGCTCGGCAAGCGCTTTCGCATTGGCGCGGCTTCCTTTTACCAGGTCAATCACGATATGTGCGAGAAACTCTACACCAAAGCCGCGGAATATGCTGCCCTGCAGCCGGGCGAAACGCTGCTCGATTTATACTGCGGCGCGGGCACGGTGGGCATTTGCTTGGCGCCTGAAAACTGCCGCTTAATCGGGGTAGATATTGTGCCCGAAGCGGTCGAAAATGCGCGGGAAAATGCGGCGCTGAATGATTTAAATAATGCCGAATTTCTTTGTGCGGATGCCGCCGCGGCAACCGCGATTTTAAAAGAAAAAGGGTTGCATGCCGACTGTGTGGTCATTGACCCGCCGCGCAAGGGCTGTGATGAGAGAACGATTGAAAATATTGTGGCGTTCGGCGCGCAGCGGCTTGTTTACATTTCCTGCAACCCCGCTACACTCGCAAGAGATTTAAAGATATTGCAGAGCAGGGGCTATAAGGCGGAGCGCGCCTGTGCGGCGGATTTATTCCCGCGCACCGCGCATTGCGAATGTGTTGTCAGACTCATTCGCAACTAAGTTTGCTGCGGCAGTTTAAAGAAAGTGACAAATCAAAATGGGGTAAACATTCCAGTCACAAAACTGCGGGCAAATAAAAAACTGATTTATCAGCAGTCAAGCTTATGGATTTTTGCACAAGCGTAACAGTTCTCAATCGCGAGTATCGGTTTTAAAACTGAAATCAAAGCAAATATGCAAATATATTTTAGAGCATTTTTTGAAAGGGAATGAGTATGAAGAGTGTTTTTAAACGCATCAGCTGTTTTTTGCTGAGCATCTTGCTTATATGCACGGTTATGCCTTTTGCTGTATCGCAGAACTATGACTATTTAGTTGGCGAATGGGAAACCAGCGCCGGTGATGTTAACCTCAAGCTCAACAGCGATCAGACTTATGAATTGAATTGGACCGGCTTTCCGAAGGATGAAGGAAATTGGTATACGGAAGCCGAATCGGATGAAGTGTGCCGCATTAGCTTTGATGGAAACGGCATATTGAATATCATGGCGATTATGTATGGCATTAATGATGCCAATTACCACTTTGAAGCGCTTAAAATTGATGCCGATAACTTTTATTTAGTGCAGGTTTACGGCAATTATACTGCGTATTCCTCTCCTTGCAAACTGGGTTTGACAAGAGTTGGCGGCACCCAAAACCGGACAAGCCCGAAAGAGCCGATTACCGTGCCGGAGATAGAAGATGAAGGCGATCTCAAAGAAATTGATGTGGAGCTGATGCGCGAAGACAAACCGAATTACCAAACACAAATCAACTGGGGTTGGGAATATTTTTTGCGCTTGGCAAAGGATTATAATCATGAGCTTGCAAAGGCGAGCCTTATTATCAGCCAGTCATTGTATGATCGGGAACACTTTAAAGAAAAGCTATATAACGAGTTTGGTTTTGAGGATATTGAGTATTTACCCAGCGCATCGTTCTACATGCCCGGTTATGCGTTTGCCCACAAAGAGTTAACAGTGGGAGAAAGTACAAAACATGTGATTTTGGTTGCCGTGCGCGGCACAATGGAAATTTTGGAATGGGTAAATGATTTTTCTTCCGTGATTAGCGGCTTTCGACCGGATACGGAATATGTGAATGACGCTTTGCAGGAATACATCAAAAAAATCGGGTGCACAAAGAGTGATACAATACTCTATTGCACAGGGCACAGTTATGGCGGTGCCATTGCGCAAAGTCTTGCACCGTTTGCGGAAAACTATGTGCGCTCGGACAACCACTGCTTTATTTACACCTTTGCAGCGCCAAATACGTTGGTTGATTTTCTAAAATCAAGGGAGTTTTTAAATGTGCACAATATTATTAATGATAATGATTGTGTCCCTTTTTTATCGCCGAATTATATGAAATACGGCAGACAATGGCATTACAATTCCAATGATGAAAAGTTTCAGAGCAGCTTTGATAGCGTTTACAGCGAAAAAGGCTGGCAGGCTTCCGGAGCGAAAGAAAACCATGACTGTGCCACCTACTTTGCGATGATGCTGCGCGATTTGCCGCAGGAGAAGGGGCAAGAAGCGCTGCCGTATTCCTATATAAGTGTGCATTGCCCTGTGGATGTAACGGTAAAAGATTTGCAGGGAAATGTGATGGTAAATACCAAGGGCGCAGATGTGCTCTATGAGAACGGCTGCAATATACAGGTGTTTAACGATGGTGAGAACAAGGATATTTTTGTACCGAGCGGCGTGCTGTATCAAGTGGAGATTACCGGTACCGGGGAAGGCACTATGCAAGTAAAGCACCAAAGCGTGGATGTGGGCACAAACCAAGTGCGCACGCAGAATAACTACCCGAATATTGCGGTGCATCCCGGAGAACAATTCTCACTGAGAGTGGATAGTGCGCAGACGGAAGATTTGCAGTTGCAAAACATCACAACCGGTGAAACATACTCCGGTGAAGAGGCAGCGGGCAGCTTCCCTTGGCTGTATATAATCATTGCCGTAGTGGTCGTGATAGTGGCAGTGGAAATAATCGCACTTATATGGTTGCTCAAAAAAAGGAAAAAAGAAGCAAAACAGGTTGAGCAACATGGATAACATCACATGCTAACGAAGAAAGCATATATTGCATTTTTGGAGCAAATGTATTGAATTTGAAAATGATAAAATAACAATTTAACAGGAAAGGAAAGAGAATGTATTACACCAATGTAGTAGATTTAATCGGCAATACGCCGCTCATCAGTTTAGAGCAAACGACCGGTTTGCAGATTTATGCCAAAGCGGAGTTCTTAAACCCCGGCGGCAGCATCAAAGACCGCATTGCGCTCAATATGATTGAGCAGGCGGAAAAGGACGGAAAGCTGCGCCCCGGTATGACCATTATCGAGCCCACCTCGGGCAACACCGGCATCGGGCTTGCGCTGTGCGGTGTGCGCAAGGGCTACCGCGTGATTATTGTGATGCCGGAAAATATGAGTGAAGAGCGCAAAAAAATTATCAGCGCTTTGGGCGCGGAGCTGGTGCTGACAGAAGCGGAAAAAAGCATTGCCGCTTCTGTGGAAAAAGCAATGGAAATTGCCGGCAGTTCGCCTGACTTCTTTGTGCCGCAGCAGTTTCAAAACCCGGCAAACCCGCAAATTCATTACCGCACAACAGCAGTTGAATTGGTGGAGCAGCTGGGCAAGAAAATTGATATCTATGTTTCCGGCATCGGCAGCGGCGGTACGCTGCAGGGCGTTTCAAAATACCTGTTGGAGCAAAACCCGGATTGTAAGATTGTGGCTGCCGAGCCGCAGAATGTCTCGGCGCTTTTAGGGCATGAACCGGGCTTGCACCAAATTCAGGGAATCGGTGACGGCTTTATTCCCGATATTTTAGATACTTCCATGATTACGGATATTGTAGAAGTGTCGGATGAAGATGCCATTGAGACGGCGCGCGAATTGGCAAAAGTGCAAGGCTTGCTGGTGGGAACCTCTTCCGGCGCTAATGTGTGGACCGCCAAGCAAATGGCGCAAAAATACGGCAAAGACAAGGTGATTGCCACCGTCTTGCCCGACCGCGCCGAGAGGTATTTCAGTACTTCGTTGATTTGACAAATAAGGATTTGGGAGCCCTTGTGGCTCCCAAATCCTTATTTGAAATTATGAATTTTGAATTGTGGGCGGGACACCCGCACCCGATTATATTGTACCTACGCCGCTTGCGGCTTATGATGGGTAAGGGCGGAGCCCTTCCTTAATTCAACATTCAACATTCTTAATTCTTAATTTGCTGTTCAAAGAACAGCTCCGCAAATCCTTTTTTGTTGACATCTCCAACCGGTTGTGCTATAATAATTCTGTTAAAATTAAATGAACTATGGTGGCTTTGTAAGAAAAGCGTAAATCGGAAGCGAGTGAGAATCTCGCACAATCGCCATTACTGTATTTGAGTAAAGAGGGTTTGCCATTGCAAAAGAAGGCACCTCGGGGCTGTTGCCCTTCATAAGTCAGGAGACGAGCCGTAGTTTACTTAGTGTGTATTCTTTAGGGCAATGATAAAGAGTAGCAATGGCGACGCGGCTCGCCTTCTTTGTGTATCCTTGCTCTGAGAGCGAGGTTTTTTTATGTTCAAAAAAGGCGTTAGTATCTTTTTGGCGCTATTGATGGCGGCAGGCATTTGCGCCTGTTCCAAAAAGGCGGGAAGCGGGGGCGACACCGGCACCACTGCTGCGCAAAGTCAGGTGCAGAGCAGCACTACTGCTGCGGCAGGGAGCAAAGAGGAGACGACTGCTGCCAAAAAGGGCGATAAAAAAACCACCGCCAAGAACAAAAAAACCACTGCCGGGGATAAGGCGACTTCTGCAAAAGAAAAAGCAACATCTTCCGGCAAAAAGCCCACCACCAAAACACCTTCACCCACCAAAAAACCGACCACCAAACAGCCGACAAGTCAAAAACAGGCATTGGCAGTCAGCTTTACGATTGACTGCTCTCAGGCAGTCGGTAAAGTGGAGGGGCTGCCGAAATCCGGCTATTTTTTGAAAGGCGCAGGGGTCAGTGTGAGCAACGGCGCAAATGTGTATGAAGCGCTGGTCAAATGTTGTGATGCCAATGGTGTTGACATGGTGGCAAGTAAGACAATGTATGGGATGTATGTCAGCGCTATCGGCGGTCTTGCCGAGAAAGATACAAGCAAGACCAGCGGCTGGACTTACACCGTAAACGGGAAATATCCGCCGAAGGCGTGCGATAAATACGCGCTTTCGGATGGTGATGTGATAAACTTCATTTACAAAAACTAAGGAGGAACAAACAATGAAAAAGATTATTGCAATCACTTTAAGTATTCTTCTCATCATCAGCCTGCTTCCCATGGCGGCGTTTGCAAGTGAGAAGAGCGATGAAGTCATGGCAAAGATAGTAGCGGCAAGAGATTTTCTCTACGGTTCAAAAACAGAATTTACCGCAGCGGACAGTTACGATTTCCTGCTCTACCTTTATGCATTTGGTGATGGTGCACAGTTTAAAGATGCCTATATCCAAAGCGTTAAAGATGCTTTTGAAGCCGGCACAATGAACACTGCCGACAGAATTGCTTTGGCGGGGTTATGTTTGGATGAACTCGGTGTCAATGTGAATGAGTTTGAACTCAACGACAGCAGCAAAATTGACTTGGAGCAAAAAACTGCCGATGCAGGTTTGGATGTGGATTCCCCGTACAATTATTTCTTTGTGATTAGTTTTGCGGATGATGAAACCTATCTCGAGCAGGTGCAAGCCAAGTTGACAGAAGATTATACAAAGGGTCAAGGCTACAACTACTGGGGCTATGGCAGCGATAATACTTCCAATTTTGCCGCTATGATATTGGATGAAGAATTAGAAAAAGATGCAGTGGATGTGGTGGAAACCACCAGAGTAGATAAGGGCTATTATTACCTGGCAGACTACGGCACAGATGCCAACGGCAACTCCACCGCTTCCGCGCTGTTTATGTACGCGGTTTTAAACAATCAGGAAAAAGCCGATGAAGTTTACGCTTTATTAGTGGATAATTTCGGCACCGAAAGCGGCGGCTTTGCCTATGCACTCGGCGGTGAGGCGGACAACTATGCCACCAGAGATGCACTCAAGGCACTCGTCTATTACAATGCGCGCTGTTGTCAAGATGACCCGGAGCCTGATACCACTGCCGCTCCGGAAGCGGATACCAAAACAGCAACCACAGCTGCCGACAGCAGTGCACAGCAGTCCACCCCCGCTACCGGCGACAGCCTTGCCGCATGCGGCATTGCCGGTGTTGCGGTATTGGCACTCGGTGTTGTGATTGCTACGCGCAAGAAGGAAAAATAATAAAAACTTATCGTAAGAAGCTAAGCCTTCTTTACGCCCCCTTAAGCGAGCCGTTTGAGTTATTCTCAAAACGGCTCGCTGCTTTTTATGCCCGATATATTGA
The DNA here is from genome assembly GCA_017432485.1 of Clostridia bacterium. GTDB lineage: Bacteria > Bacillota > Clostridia > Oscillospirales > Acutalibacteraceae > RUG714. The sequence goes on along the minus strand of JAFRJB010000095.1, from coordinate 5,814 downwards.
CGAACATCAATATATCGGGCATAAAAAAGATTTTGCTTGCATAAAAAACAATAATATAATATTATATATAATGGAGAAATTTAGGATTTAAAATTTCGAATTTTGAAAGGGGTTCCTATGAAAAACATACCCGAGTTATTTGGTTCTAAGTGCTTTAATGAAGCGGTCATGCGGCAGAGACTGCCCGAAGCGACCTATAAAGCGCTCAAAAAAACAATTGATGAAAACGCACCGCTCAGCGAAGATATCGCTGCGGAAGTTGCCACTGCCATGAAGGAGTGGGCGATTGAAAACGGTGCGGTCTATTATACCCACTGGTTCCAGCCTTTGACCGGTGCCACGGCAGAGAAGCACGATGCTTTTATTGCCCCGGCACCCAACGGGCAAGTGATGATGGAGTTTTCCGGTAAAGAGCTCATTAAGGGTGAGCCGGATGCTTCTTCCTTCCCGAACGGCGGCTTGCGCACCACTTGCGAAGCGCGCGGCTACACTGCCTGGGACCCGACTTCTTACGCCTTTATTAAAAACGGCGTGTTGTGCATTCCGACCGCGTTTTGCTCGTTCGGCGGGCACGCATTGGATAAGAAAACACCGCTGCTGCGCTCAATGGAAGCGGTCAGCAAACAGGCGTTGCGCATTGTCAGGCTCTTCGGTTTTACGGATATTAAGAAAATTGAATCTACCGTCGGCGCCGAGCAGGAGTATTTCCTCATCGACAAAGAGGCAGCGTATAAAAGAAAAGATATTACCTACACCGGCAGAACTTTGTTCGGTTCCAATCCGCCCAAAGGGCAGGAACTTGACGATCACTATTTCGGTTCGCTCAAAGGGCGCGTTTCCGACTTTATGGATGAAGTCAATGAAGAACTGTGGAAGCTCGGTATTATGGCAAAAACCAAGCACAATGAAGTGGCGCCCGCCCAGCATGAGCTTGCCCCGATTTTTGTTTCCACTAACTTAGCAACCGACCAAAATCAGTTGACGATGGAAGTGATGAAGCGCGTTGCACTCAAGCACGGTATGGTTTGCTTGTTGCACGAAAAACCCTTTGCGGGTGTTAACGGTTCGGGCAAGCACAACAACTGGTCACTGTCGACCGATACGGGTTTTAACCTCTTAAACCCGGGCAAAACACCGAGTGAAAATGCCGAGTTTTTGGTCTTTTTGTGCGCGGTCATTAAAGCGGTGGATGAGTATCAGGATTTGCTTAGGATTTCCGCGGCAAGCGCCGGCAACGACCACAGACTCGGTGCGGATGAAGCCCCGCCCGCTGTGATTTCCATGTTCTTGGGTGATGATTTGGATGCCGTGCTCGAAGCGATTGAAAACGATGCGCACCACAAAGACAAAGCCGGCGAAAAGATGGATATCGGCGCTGTCGTGCTGCCGGATTTACCCAAAGACAATACCGACAGAAACCGCACATCGCCCTTTGCTTTTACCGGTAATAAGTTTGAATTTCGCATGGTCGGCTCCAACCAGTCGATTGCAGATGCAAATGTTGTTATCAACACGGCGGTAGCAAAAGAGTTAGATGAATTTGCCACCGAACTTGAGCAGGCGGAGGACTTTGACAAAACGGTGCACGATTTACTCAAGCGCACCATTAAAGCCCACAAGCGCATTATCTTTAACGGTAACGGTTACGATGAAGCCTGGGAAGCCGAAGCCGAGCGCAGAGGGCTTCTTAACCTCAAGACAACGGTGGATGCGGTCGAGCATTTGCTCGATGAAAAGAATGTGGCGCTCTATGAAAAATACGGGGTTTATACCCGCGAAGAATTAGAAGCGAACTACGAAATTTATCTCGAAAACTACTCAAAAATCATTCACATCGAGGCTTCCTCCATGGTCAAGATGAGCCAGAAGGAAATTATTCCGATGTCGATTGAATACACCAAAGAGCTGTGCGAAGCTTCCACTGCCAAGCGCGCGGCAAATGCGCACATATCCACCTTTGCCGAGGATGATTTGGCGTTTAAGCTTGCCGAGCAGTCCGAACTCGTTTACCGCGCCACGGAAGAACTTGAAAGCGCTGTGCACGAAGCGGAAAAAATTGAAGATATTCACGCGCAGGCAAGATTTTATTGCGATAAGGTTTTGCCGCTGATGAAGGCACTCAGAAAGCCTGCCGATGTGATTGAATTTGCATCGCCGCGCTACAGATGGCCTTTCCCGACTTACGGAGATTTGTTATTAAGTGTGAAAGAATAAAGAGCCGTCAGGGGCACCCTCTATTGAGGGTGCCCCAAAGTTAGGAGTTTGGAGTGTGAAGAGTGGAGTTGATGAAGGGCTCCGCCCTTACCCGATAGAAATGGATAAGGAAGAAATGATGAAAACCATTCGTTTATTTGATGAAGATGCGTTTATAAAAGAATTTGAAGCGCAGGTGCTTTCCTGCGAAAAGCAGGGGAAGCGCTATGCGGTGGTTTTAGATAAAACCGCGTTTTTCCCTGAAGGCGGCGGGCAGCCGGCAGACAGCGGCACGCTTGGCGGCAAAAAGGTCTTGGATGTGCAGGAACAGGGCGGGGTGATTTACCACTATTTAAAAGAAGAAATCACCGGCACGGTATGCGGCAAACTCGACTGGGAACAGCGCTTTTCGCGCATGCAAAATCACACGGGAGAACATATTGTTTCCGGCATCATTCACAAGCACACGGGAGCGGATAATATTTCGTTTTCGCTTAACGACAGTGAAACGACACTTGCTTTTAATGTGCCCTTAGATGCGGCGCTGCTCGCGCAGGTGGAAAAAGAAGCCAATGCGGCGGTTTTTAAAAATGCCGCTGTGCGCGCCTATTACCCCGATGCCGCGATTTTGGCAAAAACTGATTATCGCTCCAAGCTGGAGTTGACGGAAAATGTGCGCTTAGTGGAAATTGAGGGCACCGATGTGTGCGCCTGTTGCGCGCCGCACTGCGCGCGCACGGGGCAGGTGGGGCTCATTAAGATTACCGGCAGCGAAAGCTACAAAGGCGGCACCAAGCTGTGGATACAGTGCGGTGAGCGCGCGCTGGAGCACTATGGAATGCTCTTAGAGCAGGCACAGTCGATTTCACACCTGTTGTGCGCGAAAATAGAAAAAACCGCCGCAGCGGTAGAAAAACTCAAAGCGGCGAAAGAAGCGGCGGAATATGAACTGGTCGGCCTCAAGCGCAAGGCTGTGGCCCAAGCGGTGGCGGCAGTCGCGCCGACCGCCGGCGACTACCTTGCCGTGTGTGAGTTTAAGGGCGATGATTTGCGCCTGTTTGCCGACAGCTTAAAAGAAAAGGTCGGCGGTATCATTGTGGTGCTCGAAGGCGATGACAACAGCGCCTACCGCTATGTGATGACTGCCAAAGAAACAGATATTGCGCCGCTTGTCAAAGCCGCCAACCTGGCACTTGCCGGCAAAGGCGGCGGGCGCGATAATATGGCAAGAGGCACTTATTGTGCGCGCTTGGAAGAGATACAAGATTTTTTTGCGCATTGATGCAATGAGAAGGTTAAAATAAGATGCAATTTGAAATCACAAACCCGCTGCTAAAAAGGATTGCTGCGGGAATCGTCTTGGTGGCATGCTTGGTGGTTATCGGATTCGGTATTAAACAACAAGTGAGTTTGCCGAAAAATTATGTGGAAACGACCGCCCAAATTGTGCGCTTGGCAGAGCCCGCCAAAGGCGGATACACGACTTACCGATATGAAGCACAAGGCAAAAAATATATTGTCAGGGTGGAAGAATATTCTTCATTGAACCATATCGGAAAAGAGGTAAAAATCCACTATAATCCGGATAATCCCAAAGAGATTTTGAGTGCCGGTGATATGATTGGCGGCTTTATAACGATGGGAATAGGCTGCGCAGGTGCAGTTATCAGCCTTATCGTGATAATAAAAAACAGAAATCTTTCGCAGGCATAAAACATAAATAAAGCAGGGATATATTGATGAATATCAATATATCCCTGCTTTTCTGTTGCCTGTAACCTGTTGCTTGATAAATCAGCTAAATTTTAGCTGATTTATTTTTCATGCCCGAGAATATTTGCCCGACGGCGCCTTGTTGGCAGGGGCGGTATTTCTCGCCCTGCAGGTAGAGCTGCTCGACTTGCAGGCGCTTGAGTTCGGTGACGGGAATCGCATAAGGGTTCTCGGAGAGGATGACCATATCCGCGATTTTGCCCGCTTCCAAACTGCCGCGCTCGGCTTCATCAAATGTCAGCCAATAGCCGTTATACGTGCACATGCGCAGCGCTTCATACACGCCGATGGACTGCTCCGGCACGGCGTGATTGCACGCCTTGTGCAGCCACACAATCGGGTCGGGAGAGGTACAGGGACCATCTGACCCTGCGCCCATAACAATGCCGTTATCTAAAAATGTTTTAATCGGGTTGAGCTTCGCGCAGCGCTCCTTACCGAGAATTTTTTCCAAGTAAGCATCCGGTTCCTGCCGCCAGTCGATAAAGGCGGTTTGCACCGGCATGGCGATGTGGTAATCGGCGCAGATTTTAATGCCTTCTTCTGTCGGGAGGCAGTCATGAATAATCGCGTGGCGGTGGTCGGCGCGCGGGAAATCATCGAGCGCTGCTTTGAGCGCGCGGGTTGCCTGGTCAAACGCCTTATCGCCGATGGCATGCATTTCTATTTGCAAACCGGCGCGGTTGGCTTCTTTACAAAAGGCAATGACCTGCTCATCGCTATAGTAGAGCACACCGCTGTTATCGCCGCCTTCATAGGGTTCATTCATTGCGGCATCTTCGGAACCGAAGCAGCCGTCCAGCGCGCAGGCAAAGCAGCCGCCGATGCGCGGCAGCTTGCGCTTGAGCGCATTTTTGACAGTCATTGTCTGCATAAAGACACGCAGCTGCATGCCGTTTTCAAAGCCTCTGCCGCACCAGCGCTCCATATCCACATCCATATCCGCCGTAAAGCCGACACCGCTGACCGTGTGAATCATGCCGATACCTTTAGAGGCCATAAAGTCGGCGGCTTTTTGCATATTTTTGACCAAGCTTAAAATCGGGATGGAGTTGGTCACATAGTCGCTGACGGCAAAGAACGCTTCCTGGTTCATTTCGCCCGTATCGGGGTGATAGCCGCGCAGGTTGCACACTTTCTTCTCGATTTTTTTGAGCAGCGGCGTGTTGACCACGCAGGCGTGACCGTCGTATTTAACCATAAAAACGGGCTTGTCGGGGCAAACGCTGTCAAGCTCTTCGCGGTTAACGAGCCTGCCTTCTTCTACCGAGTAGGGGGAAGCACCGAAGGTGATGAGCAGTTTTTCTTTTGCTGTGGCAGCGTAGGTTTTTAACATCTCTAAAATCTGCTTGTTGCTGGTCGCTTCCATGACATTGAGCCCTGCGTGGAAGGTGGCAAAAGAAGCAAAGTGAATGTGCGTATCCGCAAACGAGGGGATGAGGGCTTTTTCACCCAATTCCACCACTTCACCGGCGGCATATTGCTCGGGCAGGGTATCGCCGACAAAAGCAATTTTACCGCCCTCTTCCACCAAGTAAGCGGCGGTGGTGTTCTTGTCATCTAAAGTTAAAATATTGCCGTGAAAAACTTTCATAGGTGCTCCTTTCGCAAATAAGGATTTGTCGAGCAGAGCAAAACGAGTTTTGCTCTGCAATTCGGAATTCGGAATTCGGAGTTCGGAATTATTGGGAGGGACACCCTCACCCGTTCCGCTTCGCTCTATATCTGGAATTATTAAACACAATTTTCCTATAGTTATTAGATTTTTTGTGTTTTTTAGTTATTCTAGTCGCAGTGAAGAAACATTAAAATGCAAGGCGTAGCCTTGCCACCTTTAATTCCGCATTC
>JAFRJB010000094.1 GCA_017432485.1 Clostridia bacterium | reverse complement strand
TATGAAAACGGCATACTGTTCTACATCACTTTGCGCGTGAATGCAAATGCACTCGGCGAAGATGAAATCGGTATCTCTTACTCTCAAGAAGACACCTTTGACGAAAATTGGAATGATGTTGTTTTGAAATGCCAAAAAATCGCGGTGCAATACCAAAACAGCTCTGTAGAGTATTCACCGATGCTGCAACTGACTTTGGCAGATAATGCGCCGATTTATGCCTCAGACAGTTTTGCGGTGAATCTCACTTTGAAAAATGCACCGCAGAGCATCAACACGGCGTTTGCTTTAAATTATGATGCGGCAAGATTTGAAGTGGAAGAGTTTACCGCTGCCGACGGCATCAACGCCGGTTTGGAAAACGATACACTCAGCGTTGCGGCAACCGGACTTTCGGGAGATGTTTCTCTGGGCACCATTGTGTTCAAAGCAAAAGGCGTTTACGAAAGCACAGGTGATGAAATCAGCTTGGCGAATGCAAGTGACGGTAGTATTTTAGGCAACAAAATTGTTTTGGATGTATTGGCGGCTCAAATTCAGCCCACCATCACAGTCAGCGGCACTGCGGACGATTTGGATGCAGATGACAATTTTAAAGTACATTTGAATTTTGCCGATAATGCAGGCATTATGGGCTACAAGTTAAGAATCGGTTATGATGCATCACTCATACAGCCGATTGCGGCAGAAAACGGTGCTATGTTTAGCAGCGGCACACTCACCGACAATATCGGCATCACGCCGGGTGAGTTTGTAGTTGTTTGGCAGGCAACGGAAGATGTAAAGGGAGATGGCGAAGCGCTGACACTTACTTTTAAAGCGCTCAGGGTGGAAAACATCTCGACAGCCCTTTCTGTTTCGTATTCCGCAGCAGATACTTTCAATGAAAATTGGGAAGATGTGGAATTGGTAACGGAGGATATCCCCGTTTCTATTCAAGAAGTATCTCCTTTAATCAATATTTACGGTGCAGACGATGCCGGTAACCTTTCGGCAACCGCGGGAGAAACCGTCACTGTTCCGATTTACATTAAAGACAATCCCGGTTTAATGGGAACAAAACTGGTCTTTGACTATAATGCAGAAAACTTAACACCTGTTTCGGTCACTGCAGGTGATGTCTTCTCCGGCGGATTGCAGGATAATATTGATGGCGACGCTGTACCGGGAAGATTTAATGTCTACTGGGCAGGCAGCCAAAATAACTATGAAAACGGCATACTGTTCTACATCACTTTGCGCGTGAATGCAAATGCACTCGGCGAAGATGAAATCGGTATCTCTTACTCTCAAGAAGACACCTTTGACGAAAATTGGAATGATGTCGTTTTGAAATGCCAAAAAATCGCGGTACAATACCAAAGCAGTTTTAAAGCGATTCTGCGACTGACTTTGGCGGACAATGCACCAATTTATGCCGCAGACAATTTTGCGGTCAATCTCACTTTAAAAAATGCACCGCAAAGCATCAACACGGCGTTTGATTTGCATTATGATGCGGCAAGGTTTGAAGTGGTAGAGTTTTCCGCTGCCGACGGCATCAACGCCGGTTTGGAAAACGATACACTCGGCGTTGCGGCAAACGACCTTTCGGGCGATGTTTCTCTGGGCACACTTGTGCTCAAAGCCAAAGGAATTTACGGCAGCACAGGCAATGAAATCAGCTTGGCGAATGCGAGTGACGGCAGCGTTTTAGGCAACAAAATCGTTTTGGATGTATTGGCGGCTCAAATTCAGCCCACCATCACAGTCAGCGGCACTGCGGACGATTTGGATGCAGATGACAATTTTAAGGTACATTTGAATTTTGCCGATAATGCAGGCATTATGGGCTACAAGTTAAGAATCGGTTATGATGCATCACTCATACAGCCGATTGCGGCAGAAAACGGTGCCATGTTTAGCAGCGGCACACTTACCGACAATATCGGTACCACGCCGGGTGAGTTTGTAGTTGTTTGGCAGGCAACGGGAGATGTAAGTGGAGATGGCGAAGCGCTGACACTGAGCTTCAAAGCGCTTAAGGTGGAAAACAGCACGACAGCCCTTACAATTTCTTACTCTGCTGCCGATACATTCAATGAAAACTATGACGATGTTATTTTAAATTGCTCGGATGTCAGCATTTCACTCATCTGTAACTACCATCAGTTTGCAGTCAAGAGCCAGGTGCTACCGAACTGCCTGAATGGCGGCCGGACTGTTTACTACTGCACAAGGTGCGCTTATGAATATACGGAAGAGGTACCCGCTCTCGGGCACACCCCGATTACTTTAGAAGCCGTGGCACCGACCTGCACACAACCCGGTTTAACAGAAGGCAGTAAATGCTCGGTTTGCGGTGAAATTTTGACAGCACAACAGGAAGTCCCCGCTTTAGGGCACTTGTATAGCGAAGAAATCACAAAAGCGGCAACCTGCGAAGAAGACGGCAGCAAGACCTTCACCTGCTCTCGCTGTCACCACAGCTACAGTGAAGTGATTCCCGCAACAGGGCACAACTGGGGCGAATGGACAGTTGTTTTAGAACCTACCTGTGCAGTGGAAGGTTTGAAAATCAAAGTGTGTCATAACAATGCTTCTCATATCGAAAGAGCGTCAATTGAAAAATTAGCGCACACCCCGATCACCTTGGAAGCGGTTGCGCCGACCTGTACACAGCCCGGTTTAACGGAGGGTAGTAAGTGCTCGGTTTGCGGTGAAATTTTGACACCGCAGCAGGAAATCCCTGCATTAGGGCATCAGTTTACCAAAAAGGTTATGAATGAACAAACTCTGCGCACACCTAAGACTGCAGAGACCCCGGCAACCTATTTCTACACTTGCGAGCGTTGCGGCGCAATCGATCATGACTTCACGCATTACTTTACGGATGATTCTTTGATTTGCGTTACTCTGCAGTTAGAAACAGTAATCGGAAGGCAGGCGGAATTAACCCTTTCGAAAGACGGCAAGCAGGTTGCAGTTGATTCCAATAACGGTGCATTTGCATTTGAAGACTTGGAACCGGGTCAATACAAAGTTTTTGCCAATGCGGATAAAGGCGTAAGAGTCTATGTGCAGGAAATACTGCTGTCAGCAGAGGATTACGGCAAAGTGATTGACCTGCAAAAGGTCGCGGTACCGCTGGGCAATGTCAATGGCGATGCAGCCATTGATGTGACCGATATTGCATTGTTACTCAGCGACACGGTTTACGCGCAGCGCAATACACAGTATGATTTGAATGGCGATGGCGTAATAGACTTTGCCGATATTTCTGTGATATTGAGTTCAGCAAATTATGCGAAATCCGATGTAGCAATGGATTGAGCAGTTTATATATAGATTAATTAAAGGAGGAAAAAATATGAAACACAAAATACCCGCAAAGCTGTTATCTGTTTTGTTAGCAGTAATAATGGTGGTATCAATTGTTCCTATAGGAGTGGTACAAGCTAATGCTGCGGGAAGTAATGAACAACAGATATTTGATTTTTGCAAATCCTCATTAGGATTGAACAATGCCGCTGCATGTGGTGTGTTGGCAAATATCAAAGCTGAATCAAGTTTTAATCCTACTGCATCTTGTATTGACACCAATGGAAAAACCAGTTATGGTATTTGTCAATGGAATGGTGGAAGATTTACAAACTTAAAAAACTACTGTAGCAGAAACGGTTTAAACTACACAACGTTGACCGCGCAATTGAATTATTTGAAATATGAACTGCAAAATAGTTATTCTAGTGTGCTCAGTTCTTTAAGAGGAGTAAATAATTCAGCAGATGGTGCAGAAGCTGCTGCGTTAACATGGGCTGCAAAATTTGAAGTTTGTGCTACAAAATATCGAGCTTCCAGAGGAACTACAGCCAGAAATACTTATTGGCCAAAATATAAGGGTTCAACTGGTGGTGGAGGCGGAACAAATACTGCCACTATTTTAGACCCTAATAGATTTGTTTTTCCTGTTTTAGGTAGTTGCAGAGTGTCTTCAGCATACGGAAGCAGAGGAAGTAGTTATCATTACGGTATAGATATAGCTACTTCCGGTCAAAACAACACTGTCGTTTCAACAAAAGCAGGAACAGTAGTATCTGTTAGTAATAATTGTAGTCATGTTAGTATTTATCCAACGAAATGTGCACATTATAATACATATGGCAATATGATTATTATTCGAAATCATGATGGTACTTACGCATATTATGGACATTTACAGAAGAATAGTATGACTGTCAAAAACGGAGACAGCGTTTTGTCGGGGCAAAAGATTGCAAATGTGGGTTCCTCCGGCTATTCTTCAGGAGAACATTTACACTTCGAAATCAGAAATAAATATAATGCCGGCAGAAGCACTTCCATAAACAGAAATGTTAATACAAGTGCGATGAACTATTTGTATATTAGTAGTCCTGTTGAATACAATCCGGTACCTCCTGTTCCGGCAACGCCTAATTTGTCTTATATCTCAGCAAATGATATCGCTAAAGGTAGAACAATCAGCATTGCATGGAATGCTGTTAGTTATGCAACGCAGTATGTTGTTGCAATCAGAGGTGCTGAAAGTAGAGATGTTAGTGTTGGCAATACAACCAGCATGAATTGTGTTTTAACAGAAGCCGGTACATACAGTTTTTATGTAAAAGCTGTCAATGGAACAGGTTGTAGTGCGTGGAGTAGTGCAAGGAATTGTACAGCACACAATCCGGTAACTGTTCAATTTGTAGATTGGGATGATACGCCGTTAACACAATCGGTTCAAGTACCATGGGGTGACAATGCTAAAGCGCCTGAATCACCCTATAGAAAGGGTTATACATTCCAAGGCTGGAGCGATTCCTACTATAATGTTAAAACCGATAAGGTGATTAAAGCCACTTATAAAATCAACACCTATATTATCAACTTCTTTGATAGAGAGGGTGTGTTGATTGATTCGCAAAAGGTGACTTACGGTTCCGATGCAACCCCGCCGACCGATACACATGCGACCGGCAGATATCAGTTTAAAGGCTGGAGCAGCACCGATTATATTGATGTTTATACCGATAGAGCAGATAAGAATATCAATATCGATGGTATTTATGCATGGGATAATTATGACCTCCCGGTAGAATGCACAGTGAAATCTGCCGAGCGCCAATATGACGGTTATACAATAGTGCTTGACATTGAGAATAACGATTCTATTCCTGTAACCGGCAGAGCGGTTGTGGCGCTTAAAACTGCCGAAGGCAAGTTGGTGGATATGACAGAGTCAACTGCTTTCAGCATTAAAGCGGGTAAAACCAAGGAAGACCTGGAAGTGTTCCTGCCCTGCACCAACCCTGCCACACAGGCAGAAGTGTTTATGGTGGCAAACTATTCTTCCGGTGTGCCGATTTCTTCGAGTGATACCAAAGAAATCACAAAAGGCGTTATGTATGCCGAATCCACAGTAAGACCGGACAATGAAGATGGCACTTTGGATATTCAGGAAGTTACGCAATATCGTTATAGAGATAAAGAAAAAACTACCGGTAATTCTAAGACTTTAGATGGTTGGAATTGGGATGAAACCATAAACACATCAAAAAGTGGATGGAGTGCTTGGTCTTGGAATTCTGTTTCTAAGACATATAATAGTGATGGCTTAATCACGAGAGATGTAAAAACCCAGCAGGCTGTAAAGTCATATAATACAAAAACACAATATAGATATTCCCACTGGACAAATGGTTCTCTTTCCAATGGTGAGGCATCTATGAGTAATGCTTCAAGACACTATACATCGTGGTCAGATGGAGCAAAGATTGCCAGAGGAACCAATTCATATGGTTATACAAAATATGGCGATTCATCATCCGTATGGGGTTATTGCGGTTCCTGCGGCAGAAGCTATTTCCCTTGGTATAACCAGGAAACACAGCAAGTCAATACTTCTGCAAATTACGCCACTCAATATAGTTATATGAATTATTCTTATACCTATAATTTCTATCGCTGGAAAACTTGGTCTGATTGGAACGATGCAGAAGTTACAGAAACAGCTAATAGAGATGTGCAAACCAGAACCATTTATCGCTACCAAAGCAATGTGGAAGTTCCGGAAGATAACTCCGGCGTAGAACGCCAATATTCCGGCAATTTAGGCACTGAATATGCCGGTAAGCAGGTCACACTGTATGTTTACGGTTACACTGGTGCTTCGGACTATACCAATGAATTTATTGGTCAAACCATTGTGGATGTTGATGGTAATTACTCCTTTGTTTATAAACTTCGCGAAGAACCTACCGAGAAAACCGGTGACTTTACGGTTGCAATCGGTGTAGAAGGCTCCAGCGATATGAAAGTGGTAGACACCATTGAAGCGCCCAAACCGACTTATACGGTTAACTTCTATGATTGGGATGGCTCCATCATCAGCACTCAAGAAGTCACCAAGGGCGAGAATGCGACCCCGCCGACCAACCCGACTAAAGAAGGCTTCAAGTTCCTCGGTTGGGATAAGAGTGTGACCAATATCACCGAAGATACCGACATTTTTGCTGATTTCGAAAGAGAAGAATACACGGTAGTCTTTGTGGATTGGGAAAACCAAACCATTAAGATGGAAAAATTCTCTTATGGCGATATTCTTGTTCCGCCGGAAGCAGAAACTGTAGAAGGTTATGACTTTATCGGTTGGGATGCTATTGAAGACGGCAAGCAGTATGTGACCGAAGATATGATTGTGACAGCTGTTTATCAGCCAAAAGAATACATCGTGAAATTCATGGATGCGAATAATCAGGAGTTGGATATTCAAAGCGTTAACTACGGCGAGAGTGCTTTAGTGCCGGATAATGTTGAACTCGGAAACAATGTTATTTTTGCCGGTTGGTATGAACCTGAAAAATATCAAGTCGTTAAAGATAATGCTATTATTTATCCTGTTTATTTATTTGAAGAAACCACTGAAGTTCCGGTTGCCAATTATGAAAGTGGCGAATATACCGACAATATCAAACTCACATTAACCTCTTCGGATGAAAACGCTGTTATTTATTACTATTTAAACGGTAATGAGGAAACAGAACAAATATATACTAAACCGATTACTATTTCCAAGACCTGTTCGGTCACTTACCATGCAGAAAGTCTTGGTAAAAACAATAGTGAAGAAGCGGTTAAGTATTATTGCATCAATACTTCCGATAAACCGAGCGAGTGGATGATCTATAACGATTTACCCGAAGAAGTTAAGAGCAACCCTGCCGACTTCACGGTAGAGCAGGAAACCGGCTACAGCTTGAAGGATGTGGAAAGAACTTCCTCTGCCGCGCGCATTGCCGAACTGACCGAAGATGATTGGACCTTAGCAGGCGTTGATTATACAGAGTATACGCAGTGGCAGGATGAACCCATTGCCAACGACAGCACGAAACTCGGCTTTGAAGTCGATAAAGCGTATGTCAACGTCAACGGCACATCGGCTGATTTTGACAGCTATTGCTATTCACACTATAAGTACACGGAGAATGGACAAACGAAGTATTACTTTGAACCGGTAGACGGGTTTGATTGTGAATACGAAGAAGTGTTTGTCGAAAAGAGTTCGCCTTACACGATGGTCGACTTCATTATCTTGGAAAACGGTCAGGTTCCTATCTATAAAGAGAATACGGATTCTGCCGTGCAGTGGTTCAAGCCGAACAGAATGAAAACACAGTACCGCTCTCGCTACAAGGTTGCCGAGTATTACAAGTGGACCGATTGGTCTGTAGAGGCACCGAGCCCCGCCGAACCCAGAGAGCAGAAAACTGACAATGTATATAGATATTATAATAAAAATTATCATATAGTGACGGTTGTTACACCGTTCATTGATAATGAATTGACATTCTTGGTTGAGCATACAAAGAATATCAATTTAAATGAATTAGTTGCAAATGGTTATGAGTTAGAGGGTTTGTATTTAGACAGCGATTATACTAATCAATTTGGATTGTCTACACCTGTTACCGAAAGTATTACCCTGTATGCAAACTTTACACCTAAGAAGTATACCGTTACTTTCCAAATGCAGGATGGTACAGAACTGGATACGCAGGCAGTGGACTATATGACCGCTGCTACTGCACCGGATACCGATGCTGTTCCCGGTTGGGTATTCGCCGGTTGGGATAAAGATTTCAGTTGCATTACCGAAGATACGGTAGTTACCGGCAGATATGTGCGCGAGAGTGAGTATGCGAGAATTTCGTTGCCCAGAAGTACTTACAATATGTACAGTAGCACTAAAATAACACTCGAGCCGACCATTACTCCCGAAAACCTGAGCGAAAGCAAGGTAGAGTGGACCTCCAGTGACACCTCGGTTGCTACGGTAGACGATAAGGGCAATGTTACCGCTATCGGTGCAGGTGAAGCCACCATTACCGTAACTGTAGTATCAAGCAGAGAAAAAGCGGAATGCAGAGTGATCGTCAAGGCTGATTTGGCAACTACCATTACCTTAAAGAGCAATTCCAAACTCAATTATGACGATTTGGGCTTCTTAAGGAGGATTAAGTACAGAACTGATGTGGATACAGTAGCTGCCGAATTCGAAAACAGCGAGCTCTCCTTCTACAAGGTAGACGGCACAAAGTTGGCAGGTACCGATTTTGTCGGAACCGGTTCGCAAGTGAAGTTGTTTGACGGTGAGAATGAACTTGATTCCAAGACTGTTGTTGTCACAGGTGACTTGAATGGTGACGGTATCATTAACAACCGCGATGTGGCTGTGATGAACCGCTATGTAGCAGAGCTTCTCACTCTGGAAGACTATCAGTCAATGGCATTTGATGCCAATGGCGATGGTGCTATCAACAACCGCGATGTCGCTTTGATTGCCAGATTCCTTGTCGGTAAAGAAGCGTTATAATCAGTATGATTATTTAAGCAATAATCTTTAATTAAAATGGGGGCAGCTTTGCGGCAAACAAAGCTGCCCCGTCAAACAATAGCGGAGAAATTTATGAAAAAGACAATCAGTTGTTTTTTAGCTTGTTTACTTATCATTGCCCTGGCTCTGCCTGCGTTTGCCGCCGGTGTAACGGTGAGTGCCCAAGATGCGGCAATTTCTACAGAACAGACCTCGCTAATTTCTGTTGATATCAGCGGTAACACAGGCATTATGGGCTTTAAGATTGTAGTGAAATATGATGTTAAAAAAGTCGATATCGTTTCCGTTACCAAAGGGGATCGGGCAAGCAAAGGTAACTTTATTTCCAATTTCGGCACCAATGACGGTGCGTTTAATGTGGTTTGGAATAATACTTCCCAAATAAAGGAAGACGGTTCACTGTTTGTGATTGGTGTCAAAGCTAAGGAAAATTTTGATGCTTCCAAAATAGAATTATCCTATTCACAAGGCGATACATTTAATGAAAAATATGAAGATGTTAAGCTTAATTGTGAAGACATTACAGTCACTTGCAAAAAAGGTGAAGAACCAAGCCCGCAACCAGAGCCGGAACCTGCTACAAAAGCAGACACTAAAGAAAAAGCAAAAGTTGAGCAACCAAGCGCTGCACAAATTAAAGATGCGATTAATGTTGCTTTAAATGACAGCGGCTATCAAAAAATTGCCGATGTGGAAAAAACAGACACTGATTTTGTAAAAAAAGTCAATGATAATATGAAAAAAATGACCGGCAACGAGGATACTTACGCTCATATTAATGAAATTCAAAGGGCGTATAACGCGGCAACCGAGTCCGAATTTTTGGAGATTGTCAATAACAGCAGCGCCGAACCGCAAGCCATCAAGGAAGCGATTGAAAAAGCTATGGTGGATTGCTCAATTACATCGTTAGATGACATAGATGAAAAGACATTGCCGAAGTTTTTAAAGGAAGTGGAAAAAAACCTCCAAGCGTTAGACAAAGAGATTCCCTCTTTAACCGATTCATTGGATGATGCTACGGCACTCAAAATTATTAAAAAACTATATGGCAGTTTGGAATTGACAGAGTCTAAAACCGATGTAGAAAAAGAAGTTGCGCAAAAGCAACAGAACCAAAAAACAGTGTGGATTGTTGTTATTGTGGTGATTGCCTTGGCAATCGCGGCAACTGCTGCAGTGCTGATTTGGAAGAAAAAAAAGAAAAAGCAAAAGACTGAAAAAGCCGAGTAACGTATCGGCACATTTCAGGAGGCAGGCTTCAGCCTGCCTCCTGAAATTTTTTGAAAAGTGGTCGGGCAAAGTGCGCTTTTAGGTTTGAAAATGCGGGCTCGATGTGGTATGATAGACAAATAGAAATTGCGGGGCAATCGCTATTTGTCAGTGATATTTGGCTACGCCAAGTGATATCGGCTTGCGCCGGTGATATTGCTTGGCAGTGATATTCGCTCTGCGAGCGAGTGGCTGGCGGGACTCCTGACGGGAGTCCGTACCCTCTGTCACTACGTGACATCACCTGACAGGTGCCGTCCCTTTTGTCGGCTTTGCCGACATTTCCCCACACTGTGGGGAATCACCCTGCACTGCAGGGAGTTACCCGCACCCGATTGCAATGCAAGGCAAAGCCTTGCCGCTATTTATCAGGCAACAGGCAACAGGCAACAGGCAACAGGTTACAGGCGACAGAAAGCAGGGGAGAAAATGCTCAAGAGATTTTTGGCTTACTACAAACCGCATAAGCTGATGTTTGCGCTGGATATGGCGGCATCGGTGATGATTTCCCTTTTGGGCATGGTCTACCCCGTGATGACCAATAAGCTGCTCAACGATTTTATTCCGAACCGCGCGTACCGCGCGATTTTGATTGCGGGCGGTGCGGTGCTGCTGCTGTATGTTGTGCGCGCGCTGCTGCGCTACTTTGTGCAGTACTACGGGCACATGGTCGGCACCAAAATGCAGGAGACCATGCGCCGCGATTTATTCATTCACTTACAGCGCCTGCCGTTCTCTTTCTTTGATGAGCACGAAACCGGCGCGATTATGACGCGCATGACCAACGACCTGTTTGAAGTGAGCGAACTTGCGCACCACGGCCCCGAAATGGTGCTGACCTGCTCGGTGATGATTATTTTAAGTTTTATTTACCTGTGCACGATTAATGTGGCGCTGACTTTAATTATTTTCACTTGCGTGCCGATTATGCTTGCGGTTTCCATTCATTATCGGCTGAAGATGCGCGATGCCTTCCAAAAGCGCCGCGAGAGCAATGCGGTCATTAACGCTTCTTTGGAAAGTTCGATTACCGGTATTCGCGTGACCAAAGCCTTTACGAATGCCGACAAAGAGCTCGAAAAGTTTGAAGTGGGCAACCGCCTCTTTGTCAAAGCCTCGGCGCTTTCCTACAAAGCGATGGGCAGGTTCTTCTCTTCGACTTCGTTTGTGACCGATATATTTAATGTGTTTATCTTAATTGCCGGCGGGTTATTTCTCTACGCAGGGAAAATCAATTTCGGCGATTACTCCACCTTTATTGTGGCGGTCAATCTCTTTATTGAGCCGGTGCGCATGCTTGTGCAGTTTATGGAGCAGTTCCAAAACGGCGCCACAGGCTTTCGCCGCTATATTGAGATTATGGATGTGCCTGAGGAAGAGGACACCCCCGGGGCGGTGGCGCTTGAAGAAGTCAAAGGCGACCTGAAACTGGAAAACGTTTGTTTCTCCTACACCGAGGGCGATGAAAAGGGTGTGCTCGACCACATTTGCTTACACATTGCGCCCGGCACGAAGCTTGCGCTTGTCGGCCCCTCCGGCGGCGGGAAGACGACCATTTGCCACTTAATTCCGCGCTTTTATGATTTGGAGGAGGGCAGCGGCAGTATTTTAATAGATGATAAGGATATTCGCGGCATTACCATGGAATCGCTGCGCCGCCACATCGGCATTGTGCAGCAGGATGTCTTTCTCTTTGCGGGCAGCATTCGCGAGAATATTACTTACGGCAATTTGCAGGCAGGCGAAGAAGCGATTATTTCCGCTGCCAAGCGCGCCAACCTGCACGACTTTGTAATGAGCCTGCCCGATGGGTACGACACGCAGATTGGCGAGAGAGGCATCAAGCTTTCCGGCGGGCAAAAGCAGCGCATTTCCATTGCCAGAGTCTTTCTCAAAGACCCCGCCATTCTCATTTTAGACGAAGCGACAAGTGCGCTTGACAACAGCACCGAAGTGCAAATTCAACAGGCGCTCGATGAACTGTGCGAAGGCAGAACCACCCTGGTGGTGGCGCACAGGCTCTCGACCATTCGCGGTGCCGACACGATCGCTGTCATTGAAAAAGGCAAGCTCACCCAAGCCGGCACGCATGAAGCACTCATGCAGCAGGGCGGAACATACAAAGAGCTGTATGAGTTGCAGTTTAGGGAATAGTTGAGTAGCGGTCAATGACCGCTGAATGAAGATACTTCGTTAATGAAGACGCTTTACTAATGAAGACACTTCGTTAATGAAGACGCGCCAAAGCGCTAATGAAGGGCGACACATTTGCACTTGATTAGAAAAGCGGTTCGGTAAAGCGAACCGGCGTGATAATGCGGAATGCGGAGTGAAAGGTGGCGAAGCGGTGCTTCGTATGATTATAGCGGTTCGGTTTTCCGAACTTGCTGCTGTTAGCTGTAGGCTGTTGCCTGTTGGCTGTTCGCGCAAGCGAACCACTCTCCACTCTCCACTCTCCACACTTCACACTAAAAAACACCACCTCTCGGTGGTGTTTTTTATTGTATAACGAAAACCACGCGATAGTCGCGTGGTTCAAAAGAGGTTAACCGGTGAACAAAACCTCCGAAAGATGTATAATGGAAAAGACCTGCCAGTCAAGACCAATACAAAAATCGGAGGTAAGTAATGAAAAAAAGAAAATTTTGACACAAAAAGTTTAGCACACACAAAGTGGAATTGC
>JAFRJB010000093.1 GCA_017432485.1 Clostridia bacterium | reverse complement strand
GGCGGGACTCCTGACGGGAGCCCGTACCCTCTGTCGCCTATGGCGACATCTCCCTGCACTGCAGGGAGTCACCCGCACCCGATTTAAATGCGTTGCGTAGCAACGCCACCATTCGCTAACTGCTGACCGCTGACCGCTGACTGCTCAAATAAGGATTTGCGAGGTCATAGACCTCGCCAAATCCTTATTTGCAGAAAAGTGCTTGCATTTTAAAATTGTTGTGTTAGAATAGAGTTAATAAAATATTCAGGAGGAAAGAAAATGGCTTACAAGATTTCTGATGAGTGCATCTCTTGCGGCGCTTGTGAAGCAGAATGCCCCGTACAGGCTATCTCTCAAGGCGATGACAAGTATGTTATTGATGCAGATGCATGTCTTGATTGCGGCGCTTGCGCAGGCGTTTGCCCTGTTGAAGCTCCTCAGGCTGAATAAGACTCACAAAAAGTATAGGGGCGGGTATGTGACCCGCCCTTTTACTTAGCGGTCACAGACCGCTAAGTAAAAGGGCGGCAGGCAACAGCGCCTTTGGCGCTGAATGATATACGCCGATGGCGCATGATATATTTTGCAGGCAAAATATGATATACCGCAAGCGGTATGAGATATTGGCTTTGCCAATGTGAAGGGCACTTAAAATGCGTTGCTTTGCAACGCCACCACCATATTTGCCTCGGCAAATATATCGTACTCGCAGAGTATATCATAGCAAACACCTTTGCTATATCATTCGCGCTTTGCGCGTATATCATTGTGAGCGTAAGCGAACCATATTAACAGATAGGATAAAACTATGAAACTTGGAATTATTGGGCTTCCCAATGTGGGAAAAAGCACCCTTTTTAATGCGATTACCAATGCCGGCGCACAGTCGGCAAACTACCCGTTTTGCACGATTGAGCCGAATGTGGGCGTGGTTGCCGTGCCCGATGACAGGCTCGAAAAATTGGCAGAGCTGTATCACCCGAAAAAGGTGACCCCCGCGAGCATCGAGTTTGTGGATATTGCGGGCTTGGTCAAAGGCGCTTCCAAAGGCGAAGGGCTGGGCAACAAGTTCCTTTCCAACATTCGTGAAGTGGATGCGGTTGTGCACGTGGTGCGCTGCTTTGAAAACGATGATATTACCCATGTTGACGGCTCGATTGACCCGCTGCGCGATATCGAAACCATCAATTTAGAGCTGATTTTTTCGGATATGGAAATTCTCGGCAGGCGTATTGATAAAACCGCAAAGCTGATGAAAGGCGACAAGTCGCTTGCCAAAGAGCTGGCATTTTTAGAGCGCGTGAATGAGGCGCTCGAAGCCGGTCGCTTGGCGAAAAGCGTGGCGTGCGAGAGTGAGGAAGAAGAAAAGCTTCTCGCCGCAAGCCAGCTTTTGACAGCAAAGCCGGTGATCTATGTATGCAATATGTCCGAAGATGATTTTGCGGCAGGCATTGAGCAAAACGCCAACTACCAAAAGGTCAAGGCATTTGCCGCCGGGGAAGGCAGCACCGCGCTGCCGATTTGCGCCGAAACGGAGGCGGAAATCGCTTCGCTCGAGCCGGAAGAGCAGGAGATGTTTTTGGCAGAGCTCGGCTTGGAACAATCCGGCTTAGACCGCTTAATTGCCGCCGGTTATGACTTGCTGGGGCTGATGTCCTTCTTGACCGCAGGCGAGCCCGAGGTGCGCGCGTGGACCATCAAAAAAGGCACCAAGGCGCCGCAGGCAGCCGGGAAAATTCACTCGGATATCGAGCGCGGATTTATTCGCGCGGAGGTCGTCACCTTTGACGATTTGATGGCAAACGGCTCTCTTGCCGCCTGTAAAGACAAAGGGCTGCTGCGCAGCGAAGGCAAAGAGTATGTGATGCAGGACGGCGATGTGGTGCTGTTCCGGTTTAATGTGTAAAAAAACGGTGCTCGCACGAGCACCGTTTTTTACATTAAATCGGAACAGCATAATGCGGAATGCGGAGTTCGGAATGCGGAATTAGTGGTGGCGTTGCTTTGCAACGCATTTAAACAGCGGTTCGCTTTTGCGAACCGCTACTGAAAACTGAACACTGTTCGCGCAAGCGAACCTGCACCCGCACCCGATTGGAAATTCGGAATGCGGAGTGCGGAATTAGAGGGCGACACATGCGCGCTTGTTCCGCTGCGCTCTAAAGATTCCTCGACTGCGCTCGGAATGACAAACACTGTCATCTCGACCGAAGCGGAGAGATCTTTAAAATGCAACACAAAGTGTTGCCACAATAATTCTACATTTTACATTCTAATTTCTACATTAAAATGCAAGGCTTTGCCTTGCCACCGCAATTCAACATTCAACATTCAAAATTCAACATTACAATGTGCCGCTTGCGGCACCACTGAACCCTGAACACTGAAAACTGAACACTGAAAGACAAATAGCCTTTGGCAGCGCCAAAGGCTATTTGTCTTTCTCCGACAGGAGAATTTTCTTCATCGCGGCGAGCTGCGCTTCCATTTCCTCTAATTTGGAAACGATGGCTGCGGTGTTTTTAAAGTTAAAATCGGAAACGCCCAGCAGGTAGTCGGCGGTCACACCGAAAAACTCCGAAAGCTGCACAATCGCATAGGCATCCGGATTGGTTCTGCCGATTTCGTAGTTGGAAAGCGTTTTTTGGTCAATACAGGTCTCTCTGGCAACATCCGCCTGCCGCAGACCGCGCGCCTTGCGCAATTCTTTAATTCTATTCATCTCTATCCCTCTTTCTTTGGGCAATACACTGATTGTATAGCCTGATGGTTCTTAGTATAGCACAACAATCGGCAATATGATAGTATTTCTTTGCGTTTTACTAAGTTTCGCCTTTTTTGCCAAAAAACAGCTGCCGTTTTTCGGCAAAAACCACAAGGATGTGAGCGATCGAACGGTAGAATTTGACATATCTTCTAATATATGCTAAAATAATCCTGCATATATTATTTAGGAGGAAAATGAAATGAGAAAGTTTTCTAAAGTTCTTGCCGTCATTTTGGCAGTGCTTCTCGTTGCGAGTGCATTTGCCGGCTGCGGCAAAAAAGCAGATGACAGCAGTAAAGAGACACAGAGCAGTGCAAAGACTTACATTATTTATTCCGATAACTCTTTTGCTCCGTTCGAGTATCTCGACAAAGAGTCCAATGCGTATATCGGTATCGATATGGATATCCTTGCTGCTATCGCGGAAGATCAGGGCTTCAAGTACGAAATGCACAACGAAGGCTTCGATCCTGCCATGGGCGCCGTACAATCCGGCCAGGCAGATGCGATGATCGCCGGTATGACCATTACCGATGAGAGAAAAGAAACCTTTGATTTTGCAGATGGTTATTATGAAGACGGTCAAATCTTAGTGGTAAAGGCTGATTCGAAAATTGCTTCCGAAAACGACCTTGCCGGTAAGAAAGTTGCTGTCAAAATCAGCACTCAGGGCGCAACCTATGCCGAGTCTATTAAAGACAAGGTCGGTTTCACCACCAGCTCTTATGAAGGCTCCCCCGAAATGTATCAGGCAGTTGCTACCGGCAATGCCGATGCCTGCTTCGAGGATTGCTCGGTTGTCAAGTACGCAATTGTCAACGAAAAGCTGCCCCTCAAGACTGTCGGTAAAGTGATTAACCCCGCACAGTACGGCTTCGCTGTAAAGAAGGGCACCAATGCCGAACTCATTGAAATGTTCAACAAGGGCTTGGCAAACATCAAAGCAAGCGGCAAGTACAACGAAATTCTTGCTAAATACGGCGGCTAATCAACGGCAGTCTATAGCCGATATGGCGCTATGTAACAGTATGGCTTGTGTGCGCAAGCCATACTGCATTTTCTTAGTTTTAAAGTTAGGGTAAATGTATGGATTTTGGAAGAGTATTTAAAGAAGCATTACCCATCCTCATCAACGGGTTGGGTGTTACTGTCGGCATTGCGCTGATCTCCATTTTTGCCGGCATGGTTTTGGGCTTAATCTCCTGTTTGTTCGGGATGTCCAAAATCAAAGTATTAAAAGGCATTTCCGCCGTCTATATCTGGATTATTCGCGGCACGCCCATGATTGTGCAGGCGTTTTTGGTGTTCTTTGCCATCCCGCAGTTAATTCAGTTGGTTAATCCTACTTTCCGGCTGGAGGCGTTTACCGCCGGCTGTATTACATTGAGCCTGAATGCGGGTGCTTATATGTCCGAAATTTTCCGCGCCGGTATCCAGGCGATTGACAAAGGGCAGATGGAAGCCGCCAGAAGCCTCGGTCTGAGCAAGGGGCAGGCAATGTGGAAAATCATTTTGCCGCAGGCGTTTAAAATTTCCATCCCGCCGATGGTCAACCAGTTTATCATCACCGTGAAGGATACTTCTATCCTTTCGGTTATCGGGCTTGCCGAAATTGTTAACAAAGCCAAGCAATACGTCGGCAAAACCTACCAATTCTTTGCTACCTACATCTTAGTGGCGGCATTCTATTTGATTGTCATTTCCATTCTGATGGTTATTTCAAAATTTGTGGAGAAAAAATTCAGTTATGAAAGTGAAAGTAAAAACAGAAGGGCTTGAGAAGTCGTTCGGCGACAATCATGTCCTCAAAGGTATTGATATCGAAATTACCGAGGGTGAAGTGGTCTGTGTCATCGGACCTTCCGGGTCGGGCAAATCCACTTTCCTTCGTTGCTTAAATAAATTGGAAGAGGCAAGTGCCGGTAAAATCATCATTGATGATTATGATATTACCGACAAAAAAACCGACATCAACAAGGTGCGCGAAAACATCGGCATGGTGTTTCAGCACTTTAACCTGTTCCCACATAAGACTGTGCGCGAAAATGTGATGCTCGCGCCCGTGACACTCAAAAAAGCGACCAAGGCGGAAGCGGCAAAGCGCGCGGATGAACTTCTGCAGCGCGTCGGCATTCTCGACAAGGGTGATGCTTACCCGGATGAGCTCTCCGGCGGGCAAAAGCAGAGAGTAGCAATCGCCAGGAGCCTCGCGATGAACCCCGATATTATGCTCTTTGACGAACCGACCTCGGCGCTCGACCCCGAAATGGTCGGCGAAGTGCTCGACACGATGAAAGAGCTCGCTTCGCAGGGTATGACCATGATTGTGGTCACCCACGAAATGGGCTTTGCGCGCGAAGTCAGTGACCGCGTGGTCTTTATGGACGGCGGCTACATTGTGGAAGAAGGCACCCCCGATGCGGTTATTAACCACCCGCAGGAGGCAAGGACACAAGACTTCCTGAGCAAAGTGCTGTAAGGCAACGGTCGCAGACCGTTGAATGAAGTATTCCTGCGGAATATGAAGTAGCTGTCGCTATGAAGTGTGCTACGCACATGAAGTTTTGGCTGCGCCAAAGTGAAGGGCGGGACACCCGCACCCGATTATAATGCGAAATTCGGAATGAAAGGTGGCAAGGCAGAGCCTTGCATTTTAAAGATTCTTCACTACATTCAGAATGACAGAGGGGGAGTGGCTCTCGGAATGACAGGCTTTTGTCATTTCGACCGAAGCGGAGAAATCTTTACAATGCGAAACATCGTTTCGCCACCACAACTCCACTCTCCACTCTCCACACTACAAAAAAGCGAGTTCGTAAAAACGAACTCCCGTTAAAATGCAACGCTTTGCGTTGCCGCCTCTCGCCAATAGGCTAATATGCCAATCGGCTAATAGGCTATACATTTTACATTTGTTTTACAATCGCGCTGCGTGCATTGACTTTGTGCGCGCGTGTGCTACAATAATAACAGAAACATTTTTGGAGGCTGAAAATGGCTAAGGTACTCGAAAGTTTATTTTCCACCCAAGGCACAACCGAATTTTTGCTCAGGGCGCTGACTGCGCTGATTTTGGGCTCATTAATCGGTTTTGAGAGGCAGTGGACCAGGCACCCGGCGGGCTTGACCAACATCTTGGTTTGCTTGGGTTCCTTCTTCTTTACCTCATTTTCCTTTATCTTTACCTCCGACCCGCTGCTGCACGACATTCGCGATATTACCCGTGTTGCCGCGCAGGTTGTTACGGGTATCGGTTTCCTCGGTGCCGGTGTTATCATGCGCCAGGGGCTGAACATCAAGGGCTTAAACACCGCGGCGACGATATGGTGCTCCGGTTCTATCGGTGTGCTCTGCGCCTACGGTAACCTGTGGCTGCCGATTGTGGCAACCTTGGCGGTGCTGCTTGTCAACATCTTCCTGCACCCGATTGCCAACAAAATCCGCCACCACAGAAGCGGTAAGACAGAGCCCGAAGAAAAAGAGGGCCTCATTCGCATCATTTGCGAAAGAGATAAGGAATTTTATGTGCGCTCGCTCTTAATGCAGATGGTAGCGGCAGAGAGCATTGTGCTCAAAAACCTCCAGACTTCCGATACGGAAGATAAAATTAAGATTAAAGCGACCGTTGTGGCAGACGAATCGCAAGATGAAACACTCGAAAAAATTATTGCGCGATTGAGTGTGGAAAAAGGCGTCGTTTCCGCAGGTTGGTTTGAACTGTAAAAAAAGACGCTCAAAGCGTCTTTTTTTACAGTTCAGTGTTCAGGCTATGCCTTGCCTTTTATGAAACCGCCTTACGGCGCGCGGCAGGAAACTGAAAACTGAACCCTGAAAACTGTAAACTCAAATTCGTATCAGGTATCGCCTGATACGAATTTGCCCATACTAAATAAGAAAGCTTATGAAAAAAATTAGTAAAGAAAACATTATCGAGCTCATAAAATATATTATCTTCGGCGGGTTGACAACGGTGGTAAGCCTTGTCAGCTTTAAGCTGTTTGACTTTTTGCTCGGCGAAAAGCTGTATTTAGTGAGCAATATTATCAGCTGGGTGCTCGCGGTCGCTTTTGCCTTTGTGACCAACAAGCTGTGGGTATTTCGCTCTAAGTCGTGGCAGTCAAAAGTGGTGCTCAAAGAAGCGCTCGGCTTTGCCGGCGCCAGGCTTTTCAGCCTCGGCGTGGAAGAAGTCGGGCTGTGGCTGCTTATTTCGGTGCTCGGCATGGGGCAAATGCAGGCGTGGGTGCTGTTTGGCTTTACAATTAACGGCAACCTGATTGCCAAAGTTATTATGCAGGTGATTGTCGTTATTATGAATTATGTTTTCAGTAAGTTTATTATTTTTAAAAAGAAAAAGGAGAAGCAGTGAGGCAAAGTGTGCGCATTATTGCGGCAATCATTTTAATTATAGGCTTGCTGGCGGGAACAGGTTGCAAAAAGGCAAAGACCGATATCTCCACCACCGCGCCCGGCAGCACCAAAAAGGTGACCACCACTGCCGCAACCACCAAAACGAAACCCAAAGCGAAAAAAGCAGAGGAAACCTTTGGGCTGTCGAACTACGCGCATTTGCCGGCAGCGCAGCAGGGTGTGTATGACCGGCTCTATGAAGCGCTCGACTGCATGGATTCCTCTGCTGATGAGAGTGTGGCGGAGTTTGAACTGCAGGTAGTCGACAGAGTCTTTTTTTACAGCCTTTTAGCCGACAACCCCGCGTTTTTTGACGCGCGCGGCAGCAGCAATCTCTATGAAGACAGCGGCAGCGGTGAGCGCTTTGCCCGCTTTGATATTAAGTATATCTATAGTGACGGAGAGTATCAGGCGCGCAAAGAAAAAATGCAGGCGGCGTTTGAAGAAATCAAACAGTCCCTGCCCAAAAAAGCTAACGAAGTGCAAATTGCCAAGGCAGTCTATGACTACCTGATTAAAAACTGTAATTATGACTACGATTACTCCGGCAATTCCCAGCAGGAAGCCGAAACCACCGCCTCGTATGCGGATGGTTGTCTGGTCGACCACAAAGCGGTGTGCTCGGGCTATTCGCGCGCGTTTAAGCTGATGATGGATTGGTTCGATTTGCCCTGTATGTGCGTTTCCAACAGCGACCACGAGTGGAATATCGTCTTCTTAGAGGGCAATTATTACCACATCGATGTCACCTGGGCGGATACCGATAATAACCCCGGCACGCGCTACTTCTGCGTGACGGATGCGGAGATTTACAAAGACCACGACAAGCCGAAAATTGAGGTGCCGGAGTGTTGTGTGGCACTCAGTGAAGATTTGTTATAAAAGCCGAAAGCCTGCTGCTTTCGGCTTTTATGCGCAACAGCAGCGCAATGCGCTGCATGAAGTATTCCTGCGGAATATGAAGTAGTTTCACTATGAAGTAGCTGTCGCTATGAAGTATTTGCTACGCAAATATTGAGGGAGGGACACCCTCACCCGTTCCGCTGCGCTCAGAAGATTTCCCGGCAAGCTCGAAATGAAAAAATCTTCAGCCTGTAGCCTGTTTGCGGTAGCGAACCACTCTCCACTTTTC
>JAFRJB010000092.1 GCA_017432485.1 Clostridia bacterium | reverse complement strand
CCAGCTCCCCTCGTCAAGGGGAGCCGAGAAGCGGTTAAGAAGAAACGGTCAATTCACTTGGATTGTTTTGTTTGCTCCGCAAACCCGACAACACAAAGATTGTTGTACTTACTTGGATTTTAACCGACTTTTTTAGTTGGGCGAGTGGAGCGAGCAAAACCACCGCAGTTGGTTCGATGTTCAATTTATCCTCTTCTTGTCGCCCCTTGATGAGGGGAGATGTCACGAAGTGACAGAGGGGTAGACCTGTATCGAACACAACTTTTGTGGTTTTGCAAACAGCTCCGCAAATCCCTTATTTGTATTATTGACAAATTTTGACAATATGTTATAATAAATTATCATATTATAAAAGAGGTGTCCTCATGAAATCAACCGGTATTGTCAGACCGCTCGATGCGGTGGGCAGAATTGTACTGCCGATGGAAATCAGAAAGCAGCTCGGCATCACCGAGCGCAACGATGCGCTTGAAATTTACACCGAAGGCGACAAAATTATCTTAAAGAAATATGCGCCCGACTGTGTATTTTGCGGCAGTGAAAAAAACATCATGCAGTTTAAAGGCAAAAATGTGTGTGCCAAGTGCAAAAAAGAAATGGAGTCATTATAATCAGTATGGATTTTAATACCTATATGCCTGTGCGCGTTATCACAGGCGAAAACTGTGTGCTCGAAAACAGCGAGCGCCTTGCCGCTTTCGGCGCTTCCTGCCTGATTATCACCGGCAGGCACAGTGCTAAGGCCTGCGGTGCTTTGGCAGATGTTACGGCGGCACTGGAAAAAGAGAATATTCACTACTCCCTCTTTGATGAAATTGCACCCAATCCCCTGCTTTCTTCCTGCTACAAAGCGGGTAAAGCGGCAAAAGAAGCGGGTGCCGACTTTATCATTGCTATCGGGGGCGGTTCTGTGCTGGATGCTGCAAAAGCTGCTGCGATTTATGCCGCTAACGACTTTTTTGATATGGAAGACATCTATCAAAATGATTACGCCTGCAAGCCATTACCGCTTGTAGTGGTCGGCACCACTGCCGGTACCGGTAGCGAAGTGAGCAAAGTCGCCGTTATTACCAACGATGCCACCATGCAAAAGCAAAGCATCAACTGCGATGCATGCTATGCGGCACTCGTGCTCGGTGACCCGCAATACACTTACGACATTCCGCGCGATATTACCGTTTCCACCGCACTGGATGCCTTTGCGCACGCACTGGAAGGCTGGTTTTCCAAAAAGCGCAACACGATGGCGGAAGTCTTTGCCATTCACTGTATGCGCCCGATTTTTGATATACTGCGCCACTTGGCGGCAGGCGAAGAACTCACACCCACGCAGCGCGACCAAATGTATTACTGCTCGCTGTATGCGGGTATGGTGCTCAGTGTGGGCACACTCTACCCCCACTTGTTGGGTTACACCCTGACTGACCACCGCGGTGTGCCCCACGGGCAGGCTTGCGCGGTATTTGATATGCACTTAATTGAGTGGAACGAAAAGTATGCACCGGAGTTGGCGCAAACCTTTTTCAAACTTGTCGGCGCCGATGCTGCCGAAGTGCTCACAGTAATGGACAAGCTCATTGATATTGATGAGAACATTCGTTTTAACGCACAAGAGATTGCAATTTACTCCGCCTCTTGGAAAGATAATAACCCGAAATTTACATTAGTGCACGGGAATTTCACCGGTAAAGATGCCGTTGCACTGTTCACGAAACTGTTTGGCGAGTAGTTTTCTCCATTTTATCTGTATTCCGCATTATAGAAAGGAACTCTTATGTTTGTAGATATTGCAAAAATCAGCATACAGGCAGGTAACGGCGGTAATGGTGCCGTTGCTTTCCACCGCGAAAAGTATGTTGCCTCCGGCGGTCCCGACGGCGGCGACGGCGGCAAAGGCGGCGACATCATCTTTGTGATTGATGATAACCTTTCCACCCTTGCCGACTTTCGCTACAAACGCAAGTATAAAGCCGAAAACGGCGCCAACGGTTCCGGCAATCGCCGCACCGGTAAAAGTGCGCCGAACCTGATTATCAAAGTGCCGCGCGGCACGATTATTCGCGAAATCAATTCCGGCAAAATCCTCAGCGATATGAGTTCAGATGAACCCTTTATTGCCGCCAAAGGCGGTAAAGGCGGCTGGGGCAATCAGCATTTTGCGACCTCCACCCGCCAAACACCGCGCTTTGCCAAAGACGGCAAGCCAGGCGAGCACTGGGATATTTCGCTGGAATTAAAGTTGCTCGCAGATGTCGGCTTACTCGGTTTCCCGAGCGTAGGCAAAAGCTCGCTGATCTCTGTTGTTAGCGAAGCGAAGCCGAAAATCGGCGATTACCACTTCACCACCCTCAAACCGAACCTCGGTGTGGTGCGCGTGGCGGATGAAGTCAGTTTTGTGATGGCGGATATTCCGGGTTTAATTGAAGGCGCGGGTGACGGTGCCGGGTTAGGCCACGAATTCTTGCGCCATGTCGAGCGCTGCCGCCTGCTCATTCACATTGTGGATGTGGCGGGAAGCGAAGGCAGAGACCCGATTGAGGATTTTAATACCATCAATGCAGAACTCATCAAATTCAACCCGCAGCTTGCCGAACTCCCGCAGATTGTGGCGGGTAATAAGATGGACTTGGCGAGCGATGAGCAGTTAGAGCGCTTCCGCCGCTTTATTGAGGAAGAAAAGGGGCTCCCCTACTTTGAGATTTGCGCCCCGATTTTAGAGGGAACCAAAGAGCTGATGAACTACACGGCGCAGCGCCTTAGTGAACTGCCGCCGGTCAAGCACTATGAAGCGGAAATCATCACCACCGAAGAGCTGCTTGAAAAAGATACCCAAGCCTTCACCATCACCAAAGAGGGCGAAACCTTCTATGTGGATGCACCTTTCTTAATCAAGGTGCTTAATCGCGTGGATATGGAAGACTATGAAAGCCTGCAGTATTTCCAAAGCGTGCTTATTAAAAGCGGCATTATTGATGCGCTGCGCGAGCGCGGCATTCAAGAGGGCGATACTGTTAATATTTATGACTTTGAATTTGAGTTTGTGAACTGATATGATTTTTGATAATGCTACCGTAAACCCCGGGCAATTGAGCCCGATTACCCTTGCCTTTGTCGGCGATGCCGTTTACAGCCTGATTGTGCGCGAAGAACTCGCCATTCTCTCCGACAAACCGGCGGACCGCCTGCATAAGCTCAGCGCCGGGAAAGTCAGCGCTGCAGCACAGTGCCGGGCGATGGAATCCATTATGGATGCCCTCAGCGAAGAAGAGCTTGCCGTGTTTAAGCGCGGCAGAAATGCCGCCACCAAGCACACGCCAAAAAACGCAAGCGGCAGAGATTACCATTACGCGACCGGTTTCGAGGCGCTGTTTGGCTACCTCTATCTCTCGCGCCGCTACGCGCGCATACAAGAATTGTATGCGCTGATTGCGCAAAAGGAAAGCCATGAGTAAAGCATTATTTTTAGAAAGTATGCAGGCGCTTTTGGGTGCGGAATACGGCCGTTTTGCGGCAACGATAGATGCACCCGCTTTTCGAGGTATTACTGTCAATACCCTCAAGTGTTCCGCAGAGAAACTCGGGCGCCTGTTTCCCTATCAACCATTAAAACCTACGCCGTTTAGCCAAAACGGCTTTTATCTTCCGCCCGAGGCAGAGCACTTGGGCAGGCACCCGCTCCACCACGCGGGCGCTTTTTATGTGCAGGAACCCAGCGCAATGAGCGCCGCCGCTGTTTTAGATGTGCAGCCGCGCGAAAAAGTGCTTGATTTGTGCGCCGCACCCGGCGGCAAGACCGCGGCACTCGCTGCCGCGCTTCGTGGCACCGGTTTGCTGTGGAGTAACGAGTATGTAAAGCAAAGAGCCTTTACACTGCTTTCCAACTGCGAGAGAATGGGTGTGCGCAACGCCGTCATTTCCAATGCCGACCCGCAGCTGCTCGCCGCGCGCCTGCCCGGCTTCTTTGACAAAATACTGGTCGATGCTCCCTGTTCGGGCGAAGGTATGCTGCGCCGCGAAAAGGCAGAGTATGAAAAATGGAACGAAAAAAACATCGCTATTTGTGCCGCGCGGCAAAAGACCATTCTTGAAAGCGCCGCTACCCTGTTGCGCGCCGGCGGTGAAATGGTCTACTCCACCTGCACGTTTAACAAAACGGAAAATGAAGATGTCATCACGCACTTTTTAAAAGAACACCCGGATTTTGAACTCGTTGCCATCAAAGAAAGTTTTGGCAGTAGCGGTTTTGATATGACGCAGGCAAAGCGCATCTTTCCCAAAGACGGCGGCGAAGGTCACTTTGTTGCCAAGCTAAGAAAATGCGGCGAACCTGAAAACGTAAAGTTTAAAGCCTTTACGTTGCAATCTGCATCGAATGCCTTCTTCGATTTTTACAAAGAGCAGTTCTGCTCCCTTCCCTATGGCAACGCCTGCGAAATTGCTGGTAAAACTTACCTCTTGCCGGAAGGAACACCCGATTTGATGGGGCTGCCCATTCTCAGAGCCGGCGTGCTCGCGGGTGAAATGAAGGGCAAAATCTTCGCCCCGGCACACGCGCTCTATGCAGCGGCAGGGGCAAAGGATTGCAAAAACCGCCTCAACCTGTCACCGGAAGATGCGCGCACGGCGCAGTTCCTACACGGAGAAGAAATTGATGTAAGCGGCAGTGCCGTTAAAAAAGGCTTTTGTGCAGTCAGTATTGAAAACATTCCACTCGGCTTCGGAAAAGTTTCCGGCACGAAACTCAAAAATCATTACCCGAAAGGGTTGAGAAACTTATCATAATATGGTATAATAATGCGGAATTCGGAATGCGGAATGCGGAATTAGAGGTGACAACACTTTGTGTTGCATTTAAAATGTGCCGCGCGCGGCACCGCCACAATTCCATTCTCCACCCTCCAAACTCCAAACTATTGAAAAGAGGTTTATTTATGTCAGGTCATAATAAATGGAGTACCATTAAAAGAAAAAAGGGCGCTAACGATGCTGCAAGAGGCAAAATTTTCACCAAGTTCGGCAGAGAATTAACTGTAGCGGTAAAAATGGGCGGTCCCGACCCGGCTGCCAATTCCAAACTCAAAGATGTCATTGCCAAAGCGAAGGCGGCAAATGTGCCCAACGATAATATTCAGCGCATTATCAAAAAAGCCTCCGGTGAAGGCAGCGAAAATAACTACGAAGAAATCATGTATGAAGGCTACGGTCCTGCCGGTATTGCGGTCATTGTCGAAACACTCACAGATAACCGCAACCGCACCGCAGGTGAAGTGCGCCACTCGTTTGACAAATTCGGCGGCAATATGGGTACCAGCGGCTGTGTAGGCTTTATGTTTGACCGCTTCGGTGTGATTGTCATTGAAGATGAAGACGAAGAGCTTGATGAAGAGCAGGTTATGGAAGATGCGCTCGAAGCCGGCGCTGCCGACTTTAACAGCGAAGAAGCGGGCATGTTTGAAATCCGCACCGAGCCCAACGATTTAGGCGCTGTGCGCGATGCACTTGAAGAAAAAGGCTACAAATTTGCCGTAGCGGAAGTGCAGTATATCCCGCAGACCTACACAAAGCTCGAGAATGAAGACGACAAAATCAAAATGCAAAAAATGCTCGATATGTTTGAAGACAACGACGATGTGCAAAATGTCTGGCATAATTGGGAAGAAGAATAAAAAACCGGGACTGTCATAACAGTCCCGGTTTTTTTGCCGACAGGTAACAGCTAACAGGCAACAGTAAAGGCGGGCTTTACCCGCCTTTTTATTGCGAAGCAAAGCTTCGCCAACTTAATGATTCATTATTCACTATTCACTATTCATTTTAGTCATGCTGTGCTTGACTAAAATATCGGCAAGTCTTTATCCTTCACCGCCATAATGGTCAGGTAAATCCAGGCTGCCAGGCGAATAACTTCTATGACAATAAGAATAATCAACGCCCAGACTTCCGTGTTGACCTGTGCCGATTGAAAAATGATGCTCAACACCAACCCGACAGCACCCAAGCCTAAGATGGCAATCGGTGTTGCTTTATAGATTTGAGAGGCGTTCACATTCTTTTTATACGCCGCAATATACACCGGCAAAAAGCCGATAGCTAAAATCGCAAAACCTAATAACACATAACCGATGGTTTGAGAAGCAGTATTCATATATAGTCCCCTTTTATTATATTATATATTTAATACCTATTTATCATACCACATCCAAGGCGCTCTTGCAAGAGAACAAAATCGAACAAACGCATTTCAAAATCGAACAAAAATAATCATAAAAACACTGTTTTCGAACAAAAAACAGTGTTTTTTTCGTATTTTTAGTATCATAGTTCGTTTTTAAGTACCTAAATTTTAAAATTTATCGAACAAATGTATTGACAAAGTGGTTTTTTGTGCTATAATAGAGGCAGTTAGGGAACAAATGTTCGAGTTTGTTCGAGGAGGAAATGAAAATGACAGTAAGATTTGTAATTGAAGCATTGTTAGTAGTTGCCGTGATTATCGGTTTCTGTTTTGAAGAAAAGATTGCCCGCGCCGAAAGAAGATTTTTAAGAAAAATGCTTTGTGCTTCCCGCGCAAAGAAACAAAGGCAAGAGCATATCAAATTAAAGATGCGCGAAGCAAGATACCAGCGCCAGCAACTGCAGCGCGAAATGGAATTGCTTGAGCTCGGTTTAGATACCAAACCTTCGCTCAAAGTGATGGCACAAGAGTCTGCCGATTCCGCGCTTGATCAACCGCAAGAAGAAGTCGCTTAAGGCACTTTTTTCTACCCATACATTTTTACCCACTCTTTTTGCGGCAACTGCCGCAGGCAGAGAGTTACCCTCTCTGCCCCCTTCTCGGTGAATCTCTCGCATGAGATTTTCATAAATACTCTCACACACAAAAAGGCACTCGCAAGGGTGTCTTTTTGTGCGACAAATAAGGATTTGTCGCGCTGTTTGCAAAACCACAAAAGTTGTGTTCGATATAGGTCTACCCCTCTGTCACTTCGTGACATCTCCCCTCATCAAGGGGCGACAAGAAGAGGATAAATTGAACATCGAACCAACTGCGGTGGTTTTTCTCGTTCCACTCGCCCAACTAAAAAAGT
>JAFRJB010000091.1 GCA_017432485.1 Clostridia bacterium | reverse complement strand
TTTAGTAAGAGAAAAATACAAGCATATGCTATTAGAAAATCGCCGTTTTTTACTGATATAACGGCGATTTTGTGTTTTTGCCAGTCTCTGCTTGGAGTATCTACATACGCCTCAGCGCAGAGACTGACAAATTTCATCTCACTTTTTTCAACATCTGCCAGCGTGTCGAAAACAAGTTTTTCGACACGCTGACGGGTGCTCTTCGGAGCACCCGTTTTTGAATAGTATTTGTTTTTAAGATTCGCTATGCATCAGCTTCTCATCAATCGCTTTGGCGGCGCGTTTGCCGGCGCCCATCGCGGTAATGACAGTGGCGGAGCCGGTAACGGCATCGCCGCCCGCGTAAACACCGTCGCGGTTGGTAAGCCCCGCTTCATCCACAATAATACCGCCGCGCGGGTTGACTTCCAGCCCTGCGGTGGTATTTTTAATCAGCGGGTTGGGGCTGGTGCCGACAGCGATAATGACCGTGTCGGTTTCAAGTGTATATTCGCTCCCCGGAATCGGCACAGGTCTGCGCCTGCCTTTGGCATCCGGCTCGCCAAGTTCCATTTTTTGGCAGCGCACGCCGGTAACGAAGCCGTTTTTCGGGTTGCGCGCATCGTTTTCATCGTTGTAGCCGAGAATTTCTACCGGGGAACTGAGCAGGTGAAAATGAATGCCTTCTTCGATCACATGCTCGACCTCTTCTTTCCTTGCGGGCAGCTCTTCCATCGAGCGGCGGTAGATGATATTGACCTCGTCGGCGCCTAAGCGCAGGGCGGTTCTTGCGGCATCCATTGCCACATTGCCGCCGCCGACAACCGCTACCTTGCCGCCCTTCATAATCGGGGTAACAGGGTGCTCGCGGTACGCCTGCATTAAGTTGGCGCGGGTGAGAAATTCATTGGCGGAGTAGACACCTTTGAGACTCTCGCCCGGGATATTTAAAAACTTCGGCAGCCCGGCACCCGAGCCGATAAAGACCGCTTCAAAGCCCATTTCGAATAAGTCGTCAATCGTCAGCGTTTTGCCGATGATGACATTGGTTTCAAACTGCACACCGCTGCGGCGCAGGCTTTCAATGCCCTGCGCAACAATGTGCTTGGGCAAGCGAAATTCGGGAATACCGTAAACGAGCACGCCGCCTGCCTTGTGGAGCGCTTCATACACCGTTACGTCGTAGCCTTTGCGCGCCAAATCGCCCGCACAGGTAAGCCCCGCAGGGCCGGAGCCGACAATCGCGACTTTATGCCCATTGGGAGTATCGGTCGAGCTGGTGCGCGCCGGTTGCGCCAGGTACCAATCTGCCACAAAGCGCTCTAAGCGCCCGATGGCGACAGGCTCGAATTTGACACCCATGGTGCACTTGGCTTCGCACTGTGTTTCCTGCGGGCACACACGCCCGCAAACCGCAGGCAGTGCCGAGGATTGTAAGATGATTTGCACAGCGCCGGCAAAGTCGCTTTCTTTGATTTTGCCGATAAAGCCGGGAATATTGATATTCACGGGGCAGCCGCTGATACAGGGTGTGTTTTTGCAGTTTAAGCAGCGCTGCGCTTCGGCGAGCGCGATTTCTTCTGTGTAGCCGGTGGCGACCTCTTCAAAATTATGCGCGCGCACTTCCGGCGGCTGGGTGGGCATCGGGTTCTTTTTCGGATTCATTGCCATTCTCAGCCCTCCTTTTGTGCTGCAAACAGGTTGCAGGTTTCTTTATGCGCCGCGCGCTCGAAATCGAAATACATCCTGGAGCGGCTCATTGCTTCATCAAAATCGATTTCATAGCCGTCAAAATCCGGGCCGTCAACACAGGCAAATTTTGTCACTTTCTGCCCGTCGCGGTTCAGTGTCAGGCGGCAGCCGCCGCACATGCCCGTACCGTCTATCATAATCGGGTTCATCGAAACGGTTACCGGCACGCCGTAGGGTTTGGCGGTCAGGGTGACAAACTTCATCATAATCAGCGGGCCGATGGTAATAATTCTGTCAAATTCCTCGCCGGCTTCGAGCAGCTCTCCGAGCGGCACGGTCACGTTACCGGCGCGCGCATAAGAGCCGTCATCCGTCATCACAATCAGGCGGTCGGAGCAGGCTTTGAATTCCTCTTCCAAAATCACCAAATCCTTGTTGCGAAAGCCGATGATGGAGGTAACTTCCGCCCCCAGGCGATGAAATTCTTCGGCAATCGGCATCGCAATCGCGCAGCCGACACCGCCGCCGATGATGCAGACTTTCTCAATGCCCTGCGTTTCGGTGGCAACGCCTAAAGGGCCGGCGAAATCCTCAATGGCTTCGCCCGCCTCTTTGCGGTTTAATTTCTCGGTGGTTGCGCCGACAATTTGGAAAATAATTTTAACGGCGCCGCGCGCGGGGTCGGTGCCGGCGATGGTTAGCGGAATGCGCTCGCCGTCCATATCCACGCGCAAAATGATAAACTGACCCGGCTTTGCCTTGCCGGCAACAAGCGGCGCTTCAATTTCCATTTGCGTCACGGTCGGGTTCAAGCTTTTTTTGCTTAAAATTTGATACATGTTCTCCCTTTCTCGAGGTGTGATACACACATAAAAAATATTTGAACTCTTATTATACTCTAAAATGTGAGCTTTGACAACCCTTATATGCAAAGTCGTTGTGAGTAAAGAGCAGAAAAATCTTTTTGTTCAAGAGGTGTTTGCAGTTGATAATTATTTGGGATTATGGTATTATTATATATTATATTTCTTTTTTGGGAGACTATCAGCGTGATTGCGTATATCAAACTTTCCATAGCGGCATTATTGCCGGTGTTGCTTTCCGTGATTCTTTATGTGCTGCAAAAGCGCAGCAAGGCGTTTAATCGCTTGCCCTATATGGCGCAGCAGGTGATTATCGGTACGGCTTTCGGTGCACTTGCCTGCCTGGGCACGCACTGGGGCATTGAAATGCACGGAGCGATGGTGAATGCCAGAGATGCCGCCGTGCTCATTTCCGGGCTGATGTTCGGCTCGCCTGCCGGCATTATTGCCGGTATTATCGGCGGTTTAGAACGCTTTTTGGCAACCCAGCTTTGGGGCATCGGTGAATACACCGTCATCGCCTGCTCGGTGTCAACGTTCTTAGCGGGTATATATGCTGCCGCTTTGCGCCGCTATATGTTTGAAGATAAGAAACCCGGTTGGCTGATTTCGCTTTCCATCGGCATTATTATGGAAGTTTTCCATTTAACGATGGTGTTTGTGACCAATCTGACCAGCCCGGAAAAAGCGATGAATGTCGTCAAAGCGTGCACGGCGCCGATGTTGATTGCCAACGGCTTGTCGGTGATGCTTTCGGCGATGATTATTTCGCTGCTCGCGCATGAAAAAGGGCGAAAATTTGCAAAATCCAGCATAGTAAAAATTTCGCAAACCATCCAGCGAAAAATGCTTATTATTGTCACCTGCACTTTTGCGGTTGCTTTTGTGTTTGTCTTCCTCTTTCAAACC
This sequence comes from Clostridia bacterium, assembly GCA_017432485.1. Lineage (GTDB taxonomy): Bacteria > Bacillota > Clostridia > Oscillospirales > Acutalibacteraceae > RUG714. Next base: position 1,865 of record JAFRJB010000091.1, on the reverse strand, counting down.
GGTGTTGCCAAAGACCAGGCAGACAGCTATTTGGGCATGGCGATTGAGGAAGTGACCAAAGACATCAGCGACACTTCCGACAACTACATTTTGCGCATTGCCAAGGCGGCGGCACTTGAATATAAAGACGGTGCTTCGCTTGCGAAAATTGTTAAAGAATATGACCTGACAGAGGCACACTTCATTAACCAAGACGGCATTATCAGCGACTCTTCCGATCAGCAGTACCTTGACTATGATATGGCAAGCGCGGCGCAGTCCGCCGAGTTTTTAACCGTTTTATACGGAAAAGAATACTATGTGCAGCCGATGAAAAAAATGGGCTATGACAACCAAACGCTGCGCAAATATGCGGCAGTTAAAATGGGTGACGGCTGCTTCCAAATCGGCTACGATGTGGAAAAATTCCATACCATTATCAGCGAATCCGTTATCGGCATTACCAAAAACCGCCATGTCGGTGAAACAGGGTTTGTGATTATTCTTGACAGTAATTATGCACCGGTGAGCATCCCCGAGGGCTTTGATATGGCAAAGCTCGATTCTCAAGCCGATATACTCGAAAACTCCAAAGAGGGGCAGACCTTTAAAATGACGCTCGGCGAAGAAAAGGTGTTTGCCAGAGCAACAAAAACCGAGGGGTTTGCGATTATCTCCGTCTTCCCGGAGAGCGAGGCGTATGCGAGCAGAACCGTTGCGCAGTATATCAATTCCTTTATTCTTATTTTGGTATTTGCGCTGATGTTTGCATTTATTTACTTTGTCATTAAGCGCGCGGTGGTCAATCAAATCAAGCGTGTCAATGACTCGCTTTCCAAAATCACCAAAGGGCAGCTTAATGAAGTGGTGGATGTGCGCACGAGTGAAGAGTTTGCCTCGCTGTCGGATGACATCAATGCGACCGTTACCGCGCTCAAAGGCTATATTGCCGAAGCGGAAAAGCGCATGGAAGAAGAACTGGAATTTGCACACACCATTCAGCACGCGGCTCTGCCTTCGTTACTGCCGCTGCAAAAGAAATTTGATGTGTATGCTTCGATGGATACGGCAAAGGAAGTCGGCGGCGACTTTTACGACTTCTACTTAAGCGAAGGCGATAAGAAGCTGTGCCTGCTCATTGCCGATGTTTCCGGCAAGGGCATTCCGGCGGCGATGTTTATGATGCGCGCCAAGAGTGTGCTCAAGAGCATGACCGATTCGGGCATCTCCATTACAGAGGCGTTTGATGCCGCGAACGATACGCTTTGTGAGGGGAACGAAGCCGGGATGTTCGTGACCGTTTGGGAAGGAAAGATTGATTTGGACAGCGGCAAGATGAGCTTTGTCAGCGCCGGGCATAATCCGCCGGTAGTGCGCAGAAGCGGCGGCAATTTTGAATTTGTGCGCGAGAGAGCGAGCTTGGTGCTTGCAGGTATGGCAGGTATTCATTACAAAGAAAAGAACCTTACGCTGCAAAAAGGCGACCAAATTTTCCTGTACACCGATGGTGTGACAGAAGCGATTAATCCGCAAAAAGAGCTCTTTGGCGAAGATCGCCTGCTCATGGCGCTCAACAGCGCCGAAGACAGCTCTGCCGAGGGACTATGTAAAGCGGTCAAAGCCGCGGTAGATAAATTCTGTGCCGGCGAAGCGCAGTTTGATGATATCACGATGCTCGCTTACACCCACGAAGGCAAGCAGAGCGAGGCGGAAAATGCTAACGCATAATAACAAATAGAGAAACGAAGGGGCTGTGAAAAAACACAGCCCCTGAAAATTGAATAAAAGCAATTTAATAAATATCCACCCGCATAGCGGGTGGTATTTCATTTTCGGGCATAGCCCTAATATTACTGGCGGCGCACAAGTGCGCTTTTTATTGGCCT
>JAFRJB010000090.1 GCA_017432485.1 Clostridia bacterium | reverse complement strand
CGCAGTTCAAATTGTCTGAATTTGCTTAAATTGGCAATTATCAAATGTGCTGATACTTTGTGTATTAGTGCATTTTAGAATTGCCAAGGTGAGTGAAGTCAGGCAATTTGAACCTTGTTATCCTTAACAGCACGTGGGCAAAGCGGTAGGTCATTTTTTACTTTTTCAATCGGAACAGTCTGTCGTAACCCTTTGCCCAGCGCTGGACATTGTATCTGCCGTAGACCTTCGGCATGGTGGCGCAAATCGCTGTCGCTCTGCCGATATCTCTGCCGAGCTTAATGACAAGTGAGGTCAACTCTCTATCCTGGAACAGGTTCTTTGCTTTGCCGAACAGCGAGGGGTCAAAGCTGAGCATGGAGCCGAGTGAGGTGCTGTCTGCCGAGATGGTCAGTTCATCCGCGCCCAAAATGCCGTTGTCAAACAGGTAGTCGAGCTGCTCGGGGGTGATTTTAGCGAGCAGGAGTTTGACCAGTGCGAGCGGCGCCATACCGCTGCCGAGCTCTTTGAAGTACTTCACCTGGTAATCCCACAGGGTTTCCGCGCTGTAGGTTTCGCTTCTGTCGGCAATAATGGTGTCCGCCAGCATTTTAGAAGCCTTAAAGGAGTTTGCCAAACCGGAGCCGATCACCGGCACGGTCATAAAGGCGCTGTCGCCGATAGCGGCGTAACCGTCTGCCACCATAATCGAGAGCGGCTGTCTGACAGGGATTTCCACCATATAGCCGCCGCGCAGCACTTTGTCGCCCAAAATCGGGTTATCGTTTCTGAAAAACTCTGCCTTTTGCTCGGCTTCTTCTACTGTGAAGGGTTCAAATTCGCCGATGAGCAAATCGGAGTAATCTTCTTCGGAAGCCACCCAGCCGATACCCATTCTGCCGTTGGGCAGCATATAAACTTTATAGGGGTCTGCGGGTTCTTCGGCATCGACTTTATTATAGAAAGCGCGGTACACATAGAACTTCTCAAAGGCACCCGCATGCTTTTGAATGCCGCAAACAGCGGGCAAAGAAGCGCGCACAACGCTCTCGCAGCCGCAGGCATCAATGACCATATCGCCGTAAACATCGCCCTTTTCGGTTTGGATACCGATCACTCTGTCGCCCGCCAAAAGCGCGCCGGTCACCGCTTGCGAGAAGAAGAATTTCACACCGTTCTTCTCGGCGTGGGTGATGATTAAATCATAAATATCCTTGCGCTCCATCTTGATTTCGAGCTCGTCTTCGGGCACATCCTGCTTAACAGGGGTTCTGCCTGCGGGCGGGATAAAGGTCATATTGGTTTTGTATTCGTATTTATCTTTCGCGGGCATGGGCAGGTGCGCCGCGCGCAGAGACTTGGGGTCGAAAATATCGGTCCAATCGTAGCCCATATGCGCTCTGTCATTCTTTTCGTAAACTTCTACATCAAAGCCTGCCGCCGCTAACTGTGCCGCGCAGGCAATGCCGCCGTGACCGCCGCCGGCAACAATGATTTTCTTTGCCATAATAACTCCTTTTGCTTAACAGGTAAGCATTGTAAATTTAGAAAATGAATTTCGTACCCTTTATTATAAAATATCGGCAGGGCAAAAGTCAAATAATTTCGCCCGGGCGAAAATTCGTTTGTATCCGCTTATTTTTCCAAAACGGAAAAATAGTGAATTTTTGAGTAAAAATAGTGAAATAATGCGCCGCTTTGTAACGCGATTGTTATTGAATTTGCCGTATTTAATATAGTATAATATAAAGTGACAAATAGGCACGGCTGTTTTGCCGCGCCAGGAAACACACAACTTTTCCATAGTAACCGGAAAGGAATGAAGGCTATGAAACATTTAAAATTACCGCTTGCGTGGCTGCTTGCCATCGTGATACTTTTGAGTTGCCTGAGCGCGGCGCCGTTAAGCGTTGCCAAAGGCGCGGCAGATGTCGAACTTCCCGAAGGCAACAGTGTTAACACTGCGACAGCCTCACAGGGGGAGCGCAACGAACTGATTGTGACCTTTAAAAAGTCGGTCAGCGACAGCAAGATTGAAAAAACCGTGGAAGCGGAAGATGCTGCAGTGGAAACGATTTCACAAATCGGCGCCATCAAGATTGCGCAGGTCAGTGCGGAAGATATGACCGACACGGCGCAGGCACTTGCGGAGCACCGCGAGGTTGAAGCCGTGCAGCCCAACTACCGCTACACCCTGTTAGATGCTGCCGACCCGCTGCTTGACCCCAACGAGCCGCTGTATCAGTACCAATTTGAAAATACTCGCGCCAAGGAAGCGTGGGCACTGCTCGAGGGGCGCGTGAGTAACCCGACAGTGGTCACGGCGATTGACAGCGGCATGGATTTGCGCCACGAGGATTTACAGGCAACCCAGGCGCAGGAAATAAAGAGCGCCAAAGAAATCGCGCATTTTACCATTGGCGAGAAAGAGACCATTGATGATGACGATGATGAGCAAGACGGTCACGGCACCCATGTCAACGGCATTATCGGTGCGACCTATCAAAACGGCAAAGGCGGCAGCGGCATTGCTGCCGGTTACCACAACGAGTTGGTGCGCCTGCTGCCGGTGAGTGCCTCAACCGAAGGTGCGTATTTCCTCACGGTAGACATTGTCAATGCTATCGCCTATGCGGTGCAGCACGGCGCGAAAGTGATCAACATGAGCTTTGGCGGCTATGTGCGCGATCTTGTGATGAACGCCGCTATTCAAGAGGCGTATTACAATCATAATGTGGTCTTTGTCGCAGCTTCCGGCAACGAAGACACCGAGGATTTCTCCTCGCCGAGTGATTTAAAAGAAGTCATTTCAGTCAATGCCGGCAACAGCAAGGACGAACCGACCTATTACTCCAATTACGGCACGGAAAAAGATATTCTTGCGCCCGGTGATGATGTGATGAGCACACTGCCCGGTGATGATTACGGCATTTTAAGCGGTACTTCCATGGCAAGCCCGATGGTGGCAGGCATTGCCGCTTTGGTGCTCGATGCCAACCCGAACTTAACCCCGGCGCAGGTGTATAACATCCTTTGCGCGAGCGCAAGGCAGCCGGCGGGTATTGAAACACGCTTTGACAAATCGACCGGCTACGGTGTGGTAGATGCCAAGGCGGCAGTCGAAGCCGCTTTGGCTGCTTCCGCCGGCACTGCAGTCGAAGATTTGCAGCTTAAAGACGATGAAATAGTCGTCGGCATTGGTGACAGCTACGGCGCGGAAGCCTTGGTGCAGCCGGCAACAGCGCTTGCCGCTATGCACTGGGAAATTGCAGACCCGACTGTTGCAACAGTAGACAGCACCGGCATGATTACCGGAGTAGAGAAGGGTATTACCACCGTCACTGTGACGGCAGGCGGTAAGAGCTCTACCCGACAGGTGAGGGTGAAAACCACAATTGCGCTGGAGGATATTACCGTAAAAGGGATGCCCAAAAATAACATGATGACTTCCGGCGAAGTCGTGGCACCGACTTTGAATGCATATCCTTTTAATGCAAATTATAGAGATATTTATGTTAAGTCAGACAACCCCGCCGTGCTGACGGCGAGTGACGGTGTGCTGTTTGCCAAGCGCCCCGGTACCGCGACCATTACCGTTGAAAGCTGGGATAAAGCGATTGTAAAGACCTACACCATCACGGTCAAAAATTCCGCCGCGGAAGTGGTCTTCACTCAAAAACCGGCTTGGGTAATGCTGGGAGAACCGGCAGCGTTTGAAGCGATTGCGTATGATTATGCCGGTGACACGCAAGTGTTTAGCAATATTCAGTATACCTCATCCAACAAAAAAGTGCTGACAGTTCACCAAAGTACCGGCGTTGTTACACCGGTGGCTGTCGGCAAAGCCTATGTCACCGCGAAAGATGCCTTTACAGGTCATTTTGAAGCGGTACAGGTGGAAGTGGTCAAAGCTGCTTACGGCTATGCCGATTATAACATCAAGCAAACTGCCAAGACCAAAGACTCCATCACCATAAAGTGGGAGAAAATCCCGGTGGCGCAACAGTACCTGATTGAGCGCAAGGATTCTGCAAACGGCGTTTGGCGCAAGGTGACCACGGTGGGCAAAAATACCACTACCTACAGGCAGACAAAACTGCCTGCCGGCAGAGTGTATTACTACCGCGTGACGGCAGTTAACCCCAAATACCACGGCACGCTTAAGCCTTCTAACGCGCCGGCAATGCGCACGGTGCCCAACTACAAATTAAAGCAAAGTGCCAAAACCAAAACCACCATTACGCTCAAGTGGGCAAAGGTGCCCGCTGCAACCGGCTATTATATTCAGTATAAAGCGAGCAAGAGCGCGAAGTGGAAAACCATTAAATATGTAGGCGCTAAAACCTTTGCCTTTAAGCACACCAAGCTCAAGGCAGGCAGAACGGTCTATTACAGGCTCATTGCCACCTACAAGGTCGGCACCTCCGTGCGGCAGTTTGACCCGGGTCCGGCAGTGACGGCACGCACGGCGAAATAGAGAAGGGAGTGCTTCCAATGAAAAAACTCATTGCTATCCTTTTAGCAGCGGTGCTGGTGTGTTCCGCCCTCCCGAGTGCTTTCGGCGTGTGCAGTTTCGGCAATACCACCGAGCAGTATGGCAGCAGCAAATCGCCCTTTCATGTCGGAGATGATGTTACCGGCTACCGCCAGGCGGTGATTGGGGTATTAAACGATTACTGGAAACCGTTTGATGCAAAGAACGATTACTATAGCGGCGTGCGCGAAGAAGCCATGGGCATCTACAAAGCGGAACTTGCCCGCATTTACACCTTAACTGATGTGGATGAACTGGTACAGCCGGGCATTTTCGGTATGGTGCTCAATGATGAAACCGCTGCCGTGTGCGACAACTTAGAAATGCTCTCACAGCTTGACCTCACCAAAATGCGTAATGCGGCGGGGTATGAAGTGATGCGCACCAAACTGCTTGCCGACATCAAAGAAAACATTGAAGAAGAATTTTCCCGCGCGGATTATAACGATTACTACTGGGATATGCTGCAGTGCGATTACGCGCAGGCGGTGGAAGAAATTAACGCGGCTGTCACGTATCTGGAACTGATTCAGGCACAGTATAATTGGCAAAATGTTTTCTTCGAAACCGATTTTGAAGCAGAAGAGCTTGTGGAGTATGAAGACTATGAAGACGTATTCTATTACCCCCAAGAACTGCTCGCAGATGTGGCGGATGCGCTGGAGGAAAAGCTCGTAGCGCTTTTAGAAAAATATGAAAAAGAGGGTTATCGTGTCGAAACGGATGCGATAGATGCCGTGCTTGAGCAGTATGAAGATGCCGCGGCACAGGCGCCCTATGTCGAAAAAATCTTAAAAGCCTACCACAATGCCGAAGCGGCGATTACCGCGCAGCTGGGTATTACGCCCGAGAGCAGAAAGCCTCTCACCGTTTCGCTCAAGAGAAAGGCCCTTGCGCGCCTCAAAGCGCTGTATTTACAGTACAACGAAGCGGATTACGGCGAAAGTGCGTGGTACGACATTTTGGATATCTACGACGAAGCCCGGAGTAATATTCAAGATGCAAAATATGCCGATGAAGCAGACGAAGTGTTCTTTGCGGAGGTGGCAAAAGAACTTGCCGCCGTTAAGACTTTGGCGCAGCAGTTAAAGGAAGACAAAGATGCCGCCATTGCCGCGCTTAAGAAGTATGTCGGCAACAAGAAATTCAACCAAACCAAAATCAAAGCCCTCTATGCCGAGGGAGTTAAGAAAATCAAAGCTGCCACCACATCAGCGCAGGTTGAAAAACTCTGCAACCAATATGTGGCGGCAATGAATAAAGCGATATTGACCTATAAAATAACGGTGACCAAGTCCGGCAAGGGTGCGGTGACCAAGAGCGCGACAGTCAAGTGCGGCGCCAGTTACACGGTCAAAATCGTGCCGACAGCCGGCTATAAGATTAAAAGCATAGTCGTAGACGGCAAAAAGGTAAAGCTGACCAACGCTTACACCTTTAAAAATGTAACGAAAGCTCATTCGATAAAAGTGACGTTTAGCAAATAAAAATGTGCGCCGCCGGCGCACATTTTTATTTGCGTATACAGTATACAAGTTGACAGTCAACTGAAAACTGATAAAAAGGGGCTGTGAAAAAACACAGCCCCTGAAAATTGAATAAAAGCAATTTAATAAATATCCACCCGCATAGCGGGTGGTATTTCATTTTCGGGCATAGCCCTAATATTACTGGCGGCGCACAAGTGCGCTTTTTATTGGCCT
>JAFRJB010000089.1 GCA_017432485.1 Clostridia bacterium | reverse complement strand
TCAATTCCTTTTGGTGCGGCATTTGCCGCACGTTAAAATCGGGTGAGGGCAGAGCCCTCCCACACTTATTCACTATTCCTTTTTACTTATTACTTCAAATAAGGATTTGCGAGGTCGTAGACCTCGACAAATCCTTATTTGTCCGTCGACCCGAAGCCGCCGGCACCGCGCACAGTCTGCGAAAGTTCCTCGCACTGCTCAAACTGCGCCGTGATATAGGGTGTAATGACCAGCTGCGCAATGCGCTCGCCGTTTTCAATCACCTGCTCTTGTTCGCCGTGATTATGCAGCGCCACCATAATTTCACCGCGGTAATCGCAGTCAATGACACCGACTTTATTCGCCGGCGCCAAGTCGCGCTTGGAAGCAAGCCCGCTTCTGGCATAGACTAAGCCCGCATACCCTTCCGGCAGCTCGATGGCAATGCCGGTGTGCACCATCACCGTGGTGTGGGGCGCAACACGCAGCGGTGCCTCACACAGCGCGTATAAATCCGCGCCCGCCGCGTAAGCGGAGCCGTAGGTCGGCACGACCGCTTTCTCATTTAACTTCTTAATATTGATTTTCGCCTGCATACGACAAAATCCCCCTGACATATTTGCTATCATTTTACCATAAAATATTGAAAAAAGCAAAAAGAAGTGCTATACTTTATTATATATACATCATTTTTTTGCACTGTGTTTGGAGAAGTTCTATGTTTTTTGAAAAAACACTCAGTGACAATTTAATAGGTGCTACGAGTATCGATGATTTAATCGCTGCCTTTGAAGTGATGTGCCGCGAACGAGCCGGATTGTTTGACGATTTGGTGTTTTTGGAAAGCGGGAATTTTAATTTTTCGGGCAAAGAAGAATTTTATATTTCTCTTGCCAGGCAATATAAAGACAGCGCTTTTGCCGATGAATTCTCGATTATCCGCTTAGATATTATCTACCCGCCGATTAAGATGAGCTTTAAAACCAAGCGCATTTTAAAAAAATACATCAGTTCCGACCAAACCGGCGGCTCCTATACCCGCTTTTTTGAAAAGGTAAACAAGAGCCCGCTCTTGGCTTACATTAAAGAGAATAACCTGCAATATTCCCGCTATGAAATCTTGCAGGAAGAAACCAATTGACATTTTGTAACACAACCCGCATCTGGCTTGCCAAATGCGGGTTTTCTTTTACCGAGCGAAACAAATAATCACAAAGCCGCTTCTCCCTTTTGTATAATTCGGGCAAAAGCGGAAAATAATAGTAAAAACGAAAGGAGTTTTTACGATGAGAGAAGATACCATTGAATTATTAAAAGAGTGCAACGCGGGCGCTAAGATGGGCGTGGAGTCCATCGATGAAATTTTGGACAAAACCGAAACCGCGGATTTGAAGAAGATTTTAGCCGTTTCCAAAGTCGAGCACAATGAAATCATTAAGCGCACGGGCGAGATTTTGGCAAGCAACCAAATCGAAACCGACCGCCCCGCTGCGATTGCCAAATTTATGAGCAAAATGAAAACCGATCTCAAATTAATGAGCGGCAACGCTGACCAAAAGATCGCCGAGCTGATGACCGACGGCTGCGACATGGGCATCAAATCGCTCACGCAGTATCTCAATGAATACGCCGCCGCGGACGAAAGCGCTAAAGATTTGACCGGCAAGCTCATTAAGATTGAGGAAAACACCAGAGAAAAACTCAAGGCTTATTTGTGATGAATATTTCATCACAAATAAGCAGCAGACAGCCAACAGGCAACAGCTTTAATGGGTGGACTTCGTCCACACCTATTATAAATGGGCAGTAGCCCATCCAAAATCTGTATTCTGTGTGCTGTATTCTGTATTCTGACAAATAGGGATTTTGCAATGCAAAATCCCTATTTGTCCTGCTTGACAATTATAATAACATTTGGCATAATAAAAACAGAAGGAAAACAGAAGGGAGTAAAGTGATATGTTACATTCTTTTACGCGCAATTATAACGATTTATCCACCGAAGCCGGCTTCCAGTTTGAGTTTTACTGCGACTGCTGCGGCAACGGTGTTAAAAGCAGCTTTGTGCGCTCTTCCACTTACGGTCAGCGCCAAAAATCCGACCGTGTCGGCAGAATGGCTTCGACCATCGGCGGTTTCTTAGGCGGCAAGGCAAGCGATTTGGGCTGGGCGCTTGAGCGCGGCAGCGATGCCATCGGCAACCGCTTTAGCGGCGAGAGCCCCGAGTGGCGCAAAGAGCAGGAAAAAGCCTTTGACGAAGCCCAGGCGGAAGTCAAACCCGAGTTTAAAAAATGCCCCGGCTGCAACAAGTGGGTATGCGCCGACTGCTGGAACGAAGAAGAAGGGCTGTGCACCGACTGTGCCCCGCGCGAAGCAAGTTATGTCGCGCAGGCAAGAAGCCGCGCCATGCAGCGCAATATTGACGAAGCGGCAGATTCCGCTACCGTTTGGCAGGGCAAAATCGAGACCCGCACCACCATTTGCCCCTCTTGCGGCAAACCCGCAGGCAACGGCAAATTCTGCAACGAATGCGGCGCGCCGCTCGGCACACAGCGCTGCCCAAACTGCGGCGCCAATGTGGCACTGGGCTTGAAGTTCTGTGGTGAATGCGGCTCCCCGATGAAAAAGGAAAACATTTGCCCGCATTGCGGCTTTAAAAACGAGCCGGGTATCAAATTCTGCGGCGAGTGCGGTACAAAACTCTAATGAAGTATCAGGGCTGTGTCGCCGGGCGCGACACACAAATCAGTATTGACAAAGAGGGTGTTCACTTAGGCACCCTCTTTTTGGACTACGCGGATGTGGCAAACCTTCGCCCGATTAACCACCGCGTCTTTATCGACACGCGCGCCGGCGAAAGCATCGAAATCTCGATGCTCGGCTTTTCCTACGACGGCTTTTGGGAAGAACTGACCCGCTGTTTCGGCGCGCGCAGTTTAGAGGCGCTCTTTGTGGAAGAAGCACAGTTGATGCTCTGCGAAGGCGAATACACCCTGCCGGGCGACAGCGGCCGCAGCCTGATTGCCCTCTACGCGGACAGCGTGTGCATTTTGCCGCAAAACTGCCACGCCGTGCGCATCCCGCTATGCTTCACAAAAGATATCAACCTTGATGGCTACACGATTACCATCACCATGCTCTCGGGTGTGCAGTATACGGTGAGCAAAATGGGCTACGATACCAAGCCTTTTTACGAGCGCATGGTCAACGCTGCCGCCAAGGTCAAACAAACGCGCGAAAAACTGCTCGAAAAAGCAACACTGAGCGCGCCCTTTACACACAAAGGGCTCTTTCGCACCGCGCAAAGCGAGATGTTTTGGAATGCCGCTATCACCCCAAGCGCCTGTGCGCTCGAGCTCTTTACGGGCGATGATGCGGCAACCTACCTCTACCGTTTTGAAGAGCCTGCCGACCTGTTTTTCTTAAAACTGCAGGAGGCGACGGAAGCGATGGGGCTGCACCGCGAAATCATCTACCTGCCGGAAGAAAAAATTGCCGCTAACCCGCTTTACCGCATGGCGGTGGCGCGCTCGGAAGCCGTGCGCTTTTTGCGCGCCCGCTCCGATGGGAGACTGATTCACAACGCGGCACATGCAGAGCGTTTAAAGGAATACCTCGACAAATAAGGATTTGCGGAGCTGTTTGCAAAACCACCAAAGTTGTGTTCGATACAGGTCTACCCCTCTGTCACTTCGTGACATCTCCCCTCATCAAGGGGCGACAAGAAGAGGATAAATTGAACATCGAACCAACTGCGGTGGTTTTGCTCGTTCCACTC
>JAFRJB010000088.1 GCA_017432485.1 Clostridia bacterium | reverse complement strand
GGCAAACGCCGCACCAAAAGGAATTGAGCGAAGCGGAACGAGTGCGAGTGTCTCGCCCTCACTTCTTACCTCTTCACTATTACTTCTTACTTCAATAAGGATTTGCGAGCCCGCAAGGGGCTCCGCAAATCCTTATTTGTCGTATACCGCCAGCGCCTGCTTGAGCTGTTCTTCTTTGGGGACACCTGCCAAGCGCAGTTTGAGCGCGTAGTCGAGCACATCTCCCATCGCGTTACCGGGTTTCAAACCGGCATCTATTAAATCCTGCCCCGTCACATATGGCAGGCTCATGCGCTCGTGATAGAGCGCTAACATCTCACCGAGTTTCTTTTCTACGGGTGCATAGGCTGCCGCCTTCTCCTCGCGCGCTTCCCCCGCGCCCAGGCGCCCCAAATAATCCGCCTTCGATAAAAGCAAAAGGTCTTCCGGGTACGGCGTTTGGTAAAACATTTTCATAAAAGATTTGGTGTGCGCATGTCCGCTGACAAGCCAATTCGGCTGCATATGGCAGCGGGTCAAACCCAGCACATATTCGATTAATTTTTTCTCTTTGGTTAAGCGGCGCAAAAATGTTTCTGCCACAGGCAGCCCCACTACTTCGTGGTTGTGCGCATGCAGCACACCGTCTATTTCTTCGCTCACAATCGCCTTGCCGAAATCGTGGCACAGCGCCGTGAGCATCAAATATAACGGGTGCTCGCTCCGCTCTCGGAGCGCCGCCGCTTCATCGAGCACCTGCATGGTGTGGTTCCACACATCGCCCTCGGGGTGAAAATCCGGTCTCTGCTTCACACCGATAAGCGCCTCCACCTCCGGGAACCAGTCGGAGAGCTGCCCCATCTTGCGCAGTTCTTCAAAGAAAACGGAGGGCTTTTCGGCTTTTCTCAGTGCCTTTTCGAGCTCTCCCATCACCCGCTCGCCCGGCAGGGCTGTCAGCGCCGCGCCGGAAGAGAGCGCCGTGGTTTCTTCCGCCACCGTAAATTGGAAGCGCGCCGCAAACTGCGCTGCGCGCAGCACACGCAGCGGGTCTTCCAAGTAGGTAGCATCGCTGACATGGCGCACTACTTTGGCGCGCATATCCTCTCTGCCGCCGAAAAAGTCGAGCACTTCGCCCGTCAACACATTTTGCATCAGAGCGTTCATCGTAAAATCGCGGCGCACCGCGGCTTTTTCTTCGCCGAGAAACGGGTCAACACAAATTTCAAAATCCCTGTGCCCGCGCCCGATGGCTTTTTCGGTGCGCGGCATGGAAATATCCAGCTCATAATGGCGCAGCCCCAAAATGCCGAAACTTGCGCCGATATTCAGGCGCTCACCCACTGTGTCCAAAATCGCAAAAAGCGCCTGCGGCGTGATGCCGTGCACTTCGATATCCACATCTTTATTCTCGAGCCCCATCAGCAAATCTCTGACAAAGCCGCCGACAAAGTAGGTCTTGCCGCCCGCCTCATCGACAGCCGCGGCAATCTTTTGCGCCATAATAATGTTTTTATTTTCCAAATTCATTCACCGTTTCAGATAAATATGGAATTTGCTGCGCTTTTTGGGCGCGCAATCCTGATTTGTCAGTTTACAGAATACAGAACACAGAATACAGATTTTGGATAGGCTGTCTCCTGACGAGAGCTCGTACCCTCTGTCACTATGTGACATCACCTGACAGGTGCCGTCCCTTTTGTCGGCTTCGCCGACATTTCCACACACTGTGGAGAATCACCCTGCACTGCAGGGAGTCACTTTTACAAATTAAAACAGGTGCGGACTCAGTCCGCCAAAAACTGTTACCTGTTGCCTGTTGCCTGCTGCAGTTTGACAAATAAATATTTGTCAAACTGCCGCTAAAATATGCATATTTCTTATTGCGGCATCTTCAATGCTGTCGTTAACCGAGTAGGCGTGCTTTTCCAAATCGCCGCAGATGGCTTTGGTTAAGTTCTGCTCGGCGAGTTCATCTATCACATCGGCGCAGATGCCTTCAATGACATCGTATTTTTGTTCTGCCGTGTCGCCTTCGTTGGGCGTGGTCAGCAGGTATTCAAAAAGTTCCGCTTCTATGGAAAGCTTCGGCAACGCGCGCAGCGCTTTAAAACTCCATTTATAGTAAGGTTCATAGCAGTTGTTGAGTAAGAAGATGACATGCATCGCGCTTTTGACAAACTCAAACACCGCCAACTGCGCCGCCGCTTCTTCACCGTGCTTGAGGCAGCGGGTGTAGTTGTACTGCCCCGCCTGCGCCATCAGCAGCAGGTTGCCCGCCAATTTCTTGCGGCGAATTTCTTCCGGAAACTGCCGCAGGCTTTCGCGCAGGGCAGTCAACTGCCCGTAATTGTCAAAAAACACTTCGCCGTTGGTCAGTTCCGCGAGTGCCTGCTCGGGCAGGCGCAGGTACTCGTGCGCGGTGAGGGTGCCGCTCTCATTGCCGAGCTTTTCGGCAAGCCACTCGCCTAAGCGAATGACGCCGTGGCGCGCACCGCCGACGGGTGCAAGCATCGCGCGGCGGTAGCCCATAAACTCTTTGGGAAGTTTGGCGTAGGCTCTCTCAAGTGCAAACGCCTGCTTGCGGTCAATGACTTCTTCCCCCGGCAGAAAAATGCAAAAGCCCGGTTCAAAATCGTGGTCGGCGGAAATGTCGTCATCAAAGCCGAAGCACTCCGAGCCGCTGCCGACCAGCCCCGCTGCCAGGTAGGGCAGCAGGTCAGCAAACTGCTCCTCTAACATCGGCTTGCCGCACTGTTCATAAAAGGCTTTTGCCAGTTCAATCCCTTTCATAGATGTTCTCCGCTCGTTTGTTTAATTCCTGCGCCGCCAAAAAGTAACCGTAGTAAGAAAAACTCGGGGCGCACTTTTCGCACACAAAGGCATAGTAGCCGTCGTGCGCGACATCGCTTTCTGTTAAGAGGTCGTAGGCTTTATCCACCCACTCGAAAATTTGCTCCTCTGCCGCTTCGTGGCCTAACTGCGCTTCGAGCGCATCTGCCATATTTAAGTAAGTAATCGCCTGCTCGAGCGCGCCGCCTTCCACATCTTCCATCACAGTGAGCGCCTTTTCATACAAGGTGAATGCCGCCTCGAAGTCGCCCAGCGCCACTTCGGTCAGCGCCATGTTGTTGTAGAGCCCGCCCAAGAGTGAAGGGTCGGTGTTTTCGTTGCTTTCATAGACCTGCTTTGCTTTTTCAAAGAGCGCAATCGCTTTTTCGTTTTCACCGAAGGCGTTATAGGCAGTCGCCACATTGATGTAGGTGGTGCCGGCACTGATGTGCCCTTCAAAATCGAGCGCTTTGACCAAGCGCAGCGCCTCGGCAGCGCTCTCAAAAGCGCCCTCTTTGTTGCCGGTTTTGCGAAAATGCCCGACCAATTCGTTGCGTAACATCAGCGCGCCGCCCAAGTCGTGCCCGAGCTCTGCTTCTTCAAGCCAATAGAGTAAATGCCGCTCGGCGCCCGCATAGTCGCGGTGCGCCATGTATTCATTCATCTTTTGAATAATGCGCTGCTGCGGCACCGCCTTGACAGTCGGTTTGGCGCCATAGGGCTCATCACACAGCAGGCAGCGCGGCTCCGCGTAATCTTCGGGGGTTAAGTAGCCTTTTTCGTCACTCATTCGTTTTCTCCATTCAATAGATATTGTGTATTAAAAAGATTAAAACACAATGTATTGTGTATATACTGCTTTCTATCATACCGTAAAGCGGCGGTGAAGTCAATAGATAATTCAGGCAACAGGCAGGTTCGCTTACGCGAACTGTTTTCAGTGTTCAGTGTTCAGTTTTCAGTGGCGAGTTTGCAAAAGCGAACTTCACCTACTATCTCTTATCTTTTCCATAACACTGTAAAAAAGCAGGTTCGGTAAACCGAACCGGTGCAAAAACGAAAGAAAAGACGAGTAAAAAAATCTTGCGAGTTCGTTAAACCGAACCGCTGCAAAAAAAACGAGTTCGCTAAAACGAACTTGTGTTTTGTTTTCAGTTTTCAGTGTTCATTTTTCAGCAGTGCCGCTTGCGGCATATGTAATAGCCGGTTCGGTAAACCGAACCGGTGTAAAATCGAATGACAAGAACAGCGACAACACCTTGCGAGTTCGCAAAAGCGAACTCCTGTCTATTATCTCTTATCTATTCGCCCGACTGCAAAAAAAGCGAGTTCGCTAAAACGAACTTGTGTTTTGTTTTCAGTTTTCAGTGTTCATTTTTCAGCAGTGCCGCTTGCGGCATATGTAAAAGCCGGTTCGGTAAACCGAACCGGTGTAAAATTGAATGACAAGAACAGCGACAACGCCTTGCGAGTTCGCAAAAGCGAACTCCTGTCTATTATCTCTTATCTATTCAACCGACTGCAAAAAAAGC
>JAFRJB010000087.1 GCA_017432485.1 Clostridia bacterium | reverse complement strand
TATAAATCAGAACACTTTTCGCTTTTCTCGACAATTCCTAAATAGTTTTTAGTAAGAGAAAAATACAAGCATATGCTATTAGAAAATCGCCGTTTTTTACTGATATAACGGCGATTTTGTGTTTTTGCCAGTCTCTGCTTGGAGTATCTACATACGCCTCAGCGCAGAGACTGACAAATTTCAGCTCACTTTTTCAACATCTGCCAGCGTGTCGAAAAACGAGTTTTTCGACACGCTGTGCGCCTCAACGAAAACTTCGTTGAGGCGCTGTTTTTACTGAATGACTACTTTTGAGTAAACATATTGGCTGCCTGCTTTGTAATTTTTGTTGCCGGGGCAGCTCATCTTGATTTTTAATTGGTAGGTGCCTTTGGGCAGCCCTTTCTTGAGGGTGAGTTTGCCGGTCTTATCCATCTTAAACCAGGTTTTGACATTCTTCTTACCCAGGGTGGCGGCTGCCAGCGCGTAAGAGGTTTTGCCCACACCTTTCTTTGTGATTTGAATGTATTTGGAAGCGCCGATGGTGCGCGCTTTTTTGGAGAATTTGTATTTTGCGGTTTTGCCTTTGCCCGCGAGCGGGTTTTTGGCTTTAACAATGGTGAAGGTGTAAGTCTCCTTACCGCTGTATTTCGGGTTGTCGGGCTTAATGGTGAAATAGGCGGTCGCGGTGCCGCAGTTGACATTGTTTTTGTAAGTGACTGTGTAGCAATCGGTGGAGATTAGCTCATCGTCTTCATCCCATAAATCGAATAGGGGCTTGATGGCTTTGCCGGTGTAGACAAAGGTGCTGTCATCAATCGAAATCGAGGAAAGCTGCTTCTTTTTCACACTTAGCGGCAAGACCGAGGTGCCCATGCCGTCGACCGTGATGTAGAGATAGGTGCTGCCGTAGTCTTTGGCGGTAATGGTCGCGTTATACGGGTTTTCTTCATCCGGAGTGACGGTGAAAAGTTCCTCGCCGCCCGGGGCAAACGCATAGTGAATGTCGGGCGCATCAAAGCCGGTGTAGTCGACATTTCCTTTAAAGCGCACGCGCACGGCGGAGGGCTCGCCCAATACCACCTCGCTGTTGCCGAGTACCGAGAGCTTGACATTCGCTTCCTTTTTGGTGCAGTAGCCCTTGATGGGGAAGTTGTCAAAACTCATCATCAGCGAAGAACCGTCGCCGAAGAAGGCATCTCTACAGGATTCATCGCTGTAGTCGCACCATTTGCCATCGGCAAAGATAAAGCTTTCGTTTTTATTAATCACGCCCTTTTCCCAAACGGATTCACCCATAAGCTGCGCAAAGGTTTCACAGGTAGCCATCGGCATATTCAGGGAATATTCGCCATCGGTCGTGATGTGGGTTTGCACAATGGCGTAACTTTGGTCTTTTTGAATGATGACCGGAGTCTCCAAATCCACTTTGTGGAAACCGCCGTATTTGTGCGTGGTCTCGATTGTGGCGACCAGCTTGCCGTCGGTGGGGGAAGTAAAGCCGTCGCGCAGCAAATAGATTTGGTTAATGACTTTGGTGCCGGGGTGGGTGGTTTCGCAGGAAACCTGCTCCAACTGCTCGGTGCAGTCGGCTTTGAAGACATTTGCCATTTTCAGCTCTTCATTGAGGGTTGCGCCCTCCACATCGGTGACAGGCATAAAGTCGTGGGAATCGATGATGAAGTTGTTATCTAAAGAGCCGTCTACATTGTTTTTATCAAAATCGAGTGCTTCGGGCATGCTGATGGATTGGTCGTAGTAGGAGAGCCAAAAGTAGCCGGTGTGCTCGCCCTTCTCGTTCTCAATCCCCCAACCGGGACCTCTGTCGGGGAAGGTGCGCTCTTCGGAGCCCCAGCTGTTTTTGACCAGCCAAGCGCCGTCGGCAGGCGGGTTGTGGCCTTCCACAAAGTTTTCCTTTGCGTAGTTGTCGTCCCAACCGACAATGGTGACCGCGTGATTCGGACCCTCTTTGGTGGTGTAGGTGTAGTGCGCCCAATTTGTGCTGATGTATTGCCCTTCGCGCACATCCTGTGTCGGCTGCGAAGTGTCGGCGCAAAAGCCGATTTGCACGCCGCGCTTTTGCAGTAACATCTCTTTAATCGCGGCTGTGCCTGCCGGGTTGTAGGTGTATTCTTCGGTTTCATCATCCACCTGAGCGGGGCTCGGCAGCATATAGGACTCTTTGAGCGTAAAGGCTCTGTTGAATCGGTCCGCTTCGGGCAGAGACCAATCGTCCTCGTCATCGTAGCAATAGGGCACGGCTTTTTTAACACCGTCTACAATTTGGGTGACAAATTCAATCGAGTTGTTTTTGCCTTTATACATGTAGTCGGAATCGGTATCTTCAAGCACCGGACCGATGCCGGAGGCGAAGAGGTTGGTCGCCAGGATAGGTGCGCCGCCGCCGTTAAGTTGGTCTTGCACGGTAACGCCTGCAAGGGCATGTGTGCCCTCACCGTTTTGCGGGTTGGAGGGGTCATCAATCGGCGTGCCGACAAAGTAAACAAGGTGCTTTTCCGAAAGGTCGAGCGTATCGGCAGTGTAGTCGTTTTCGGCGGCAATTCCGCTGCCGAGAATGCTCGTTTCCGCCGCGGCAATCGCTGCAAATCCCCAGCAGGTGCCGAAGGGATTTTGGAACTTGACGGGCGTGACATAACTTGTGTCGCCGATATTGTCACCATCGGTGTCCGTATTTCTTAAGTCAAATGCAGCGGGGTAATCCTCATCGGCTGCATCGGCGGCCTCTGCCGCAGTTCTGTAATCAAAGGGGTCATCGGCATGGTTTTGTAACTGCTCTGCGAGCGCGGCAATGTCGCTTTTCTCGCTCGCGGCGGTGCTTTGCGCCCGGGCAAAGGCACTCACCGGCATGATGGTAAAGAGCATAACCGCTGCCAAAAGGCTTGCAATGATTTTTTTCATAACACTACCTCCGTGTTTAATCGAGTAAAATAGGCGGATTTTATCTTATTATAATTATCATAGCATATTAAGCGGCTTGCTTTCAAGCAGAAAAATGGTGAGTATTTCACAGCAAAAACGGCGAGCCTTTCATAACAGCTTCCGTTTTGGTGCCGGTTCGTAAAAACGAACTCGCAGCAGTAAAATGATTGCAGAATTGATATAAAAGTAAAAAGTTCGCAAAAGCGAACTCGCAGAAGGGGGGCGTTTCATAACAGGTTGCGTGTTGGCAGGAGTTCGCAAAAGCGAACTCGCCTTTTAGCGCTCTGACAAGTGAAACAGGAACACCGCATGAATTTCTTTTATTCACACACAACAAATGAAAGTCAGTAAGCAAATATAAGTGATGTTGGTGCCATGCACCAATGATGTATCGGCTAACGCCGAAATGATGTTGTTCGTTTTACTCACAATGATGCAATGTTTGCGTGTCACTTTGCGGAGCAAAACATCATTAGCGTAAGCGACATCATTACCGCAGGTAACATCATTTGCCGTAGGCAAACATCATTGCGTGAAAGAAACTTTCACGCTAACCGTCCCTGTTTACCATTACAAAATCGCCGTATCTACGGCGATTTTTACCTTTCCTTTTAAAAGTAAAAGACATATTTCATTTCGTCACTATAGTGTCAGTTTTCTCGGGATTTTAACAAAACAATAATTATCGTGTGGTTTTAGCCACTTTTTCGACAGTCTGAAAGGGCGACGCGGTCGCCCTTTTCGTTTACAGTGTTAAGCGTTCAATTGATGGGTTTTGCCCCGACAAATTCTAATTTATGCCAATGTAAAGGTGGCATAAATTAGAATTTAATGAATAATGAATAGTGAAAAATGAATAATTGAGGGAGGGACACCCTCACCCGTTTGATAGATAGTAAGATTTAATCATAATCAAGTTTTTTACTCTTTGTCTTGTAGGGTGAACGAAGTGAACAAAACGCTGTAACTACAAGGTATGTTTTCATCTTTACCACTTCTTGTCGCCCCTTGATGAGGGGAGATGTCGGCAACGCCGACAGAGGGGTAGACCATTTATAATCAAGTGCGAATGTGTCGCCCTTAATTTCCATTATTAATTATTCATTATTCACTGTTTAGCGCACGCTTTGTGCGCTAAACAAGAATTTAGCAAGCTAAATTTCTGTTAAAAAAAGCAAAAATCATTCTTTTGGCTGATGTGCGGCTACATTTTGTTTGGTATAATAATGTTGTGAAATTATAATTTTTTATAAATGAAAGGAGAAACAAAACATGAAAAAATTATTATCCGTCATGTTAGCCGCCGTGATGGTGGTCAGCCTCTTCTCAGGGCTGCAATTCACCTCTTCGGCAGCACTTGTCGCTCAGGGCAAAATCGGCGACAATGTGACTTACGAAGCTTATGACAGCGGCAGAGTTATTATTAAAGGAACCGGTGATACATATCACTATTCCGAAACCAATCATTCGCCGTTTTGGCGGAGCGGCTCTGTAACGGTGGTAGAAGTCAAAAGCGGTATTACCGGATTGGGCTCTTACCTCTTTTACGGCTGCTACAATTTGAAAACCCTTACATTGGGGGGCGCCGATACATTGTGTTTCATTGGCGGTCACACCTTTGAGGGTTGCTCGAAATTGGCGACAATTTATTACCCTGCTTACTATGACAGCGGCAATTTTATCAAAACAATTGCAACCGCCGCTTTTAAAGGCTGTTCTTCACTCAAAAGCTTCAGAATGTGTGAGGGTCTGGACAGGATTGAAGCGGAGACCTTTATGGATTGTTCTTCACTGCAAAGTATTTCCATTCCCGCTACCTGCACCAATATTAAAACCAAAGCTTTTGACGGCTGTAACGCTTTAAGGTACCGTTTCTACGGCGGCCTCTATTATGATTGGGATAAAATCACCATCGGAAGTTATAACAGCATGCTTACATCTGCTGATTATCATGCTAACTGCTTTGGCGATTTGATTGGCGACAACTGCTATTACTACCGTTACCCGAATCAGGACATTCACATTGAAGGCAGGGGCGCAACTTGGAATTTTTATGAAACCGACCCCTCCACCCCGTTGAATGATTTTCTGGCGGATGCCGTGATTATTGATGAAGGCATTACCGCAATCGGCACGATGTTATTCTACAACTGCAGCGGCGTGAAGGAAGTCACACTTCCCGCTTCATTAACAAGTATCGACGCGGATGCTTTTGAAGGCTGCGACGCAATTCAAACCGTGAATTATTACTGCTCACAATCGAAATTAAAAGATCTTGCAAATGCACACCAAGGCAACACGGCTTTGACCGCCGCCACCTTTAACGCGCTGCATACGACCGAAGGTATCTGCGGCAATAACCTGCGTTTCAGCTTCAACGAGTCCACCGGCAAAATGACCCTCAGCGGCACCGGCGATATGTATTACTATGACAGCGTGCAGGGAAAATACTACACCATGCCGTGGGACAATTACCGCAAACAAATCACTTCTCTTGAGATTAAAAGCGGTGTGACAAGCATCGGCTCCTATGCGTTTATCGGCTCTCCCATTACGGCACTCAACACGCCGTCTACACTCACAAGAATCGGTACGAATGCTTTTACAAACTGCAAGAAGCTCGCTAACATCACCATCAACGGCACGAACTGTGTGATTGATGAACAAGCATTTTTAGAAAGCGGCACAAGCTCGGGCACTATCACCTTGAACGGCGTGGCAGTGGTGGAGGATGAAGCCTTTATCTCCGCACAGGCGAAAACGCTCAACCTCGGCAATGTGCTTACAATCGGTGAAAGTGCGTTTGCCTATAACACAAGCGTGGAAACTGTCAGCATCCCCGCCTCTTGCAGTAGCGTCGGCAACGCGTTTTACGGCTGCACGGCATTAACAAAGCTTGAGGTGCTGAAATCCAATTGCCTTCTCGGTGATGCGTACATGGTGCCGACGACGACTATCATCCGCGGCTACAATAATTCCACCGCAAAACAATATGCCACACAATACGGCAGAACCTTTGAACTCATTCCCTGCATCACGCACAGCTTCGTGACGACCGTGACGGCGCCGACCTGCACCGCAAAGGGCTACACGACCTATACCTGTTCCAATTGCAAGTACAGTTATGATGACAATTATGTCAATGCACTCGGTCACGATTTCTCGAATAATGCACAGGTGTGCCGCCGTGGTTGCGGAACCGCAAATCCCAACTATGTGCAGCACACGCACACCCCCGGCGCTCCGGCAAAGGAAAATGTGGTGGCTGCAACCTGCACGAAAGCCGGCTCTTATGATGAAGTTGTCAGATGTACAGTCTGTCAAGCAGTGATTTCTTCCAGCCACAAAACCGAAGCGGCAAAAGGGCACACCCCCGGCAAGGAAGAAGAAATTGTTTTAATGGAGCCGGACTGCATCTCGCAAGGACAGTACAAATTGGTAGTGAAATGTACGGTTTGTCAAGCAGTTCTCTCAGAAAAAGAGGAGTGGACACCGGCTTACGGGCACAACTACAAAAATGTCAAAGTGGTCAAGCCCACTGCCACACAGGTCGGGTATACAGAGCAGAAGTGCTCGCGCTGCCCGGTGACAAGATATGTCTCCTACACCGCGCCGACCGGCAAACTCACACTTAAGTGCACGGCGAGAACCAAGCAGGCGCAGACTGTCTCTTGGAACAATGTCAAAACCGCTACCGGTTACCAGGTGCAGATTTCCAACAAAGCGGCAAATAAGTGGGATACCTATGCCACCCTCAAAGCAGGTGTAACCTCTTACACCTTCAAGAACCTGGCGGCGGGCAATAACTACAAATTCCGCGTGCGCTTCTATATCAAAACCACAGAGGGTAATAAATTCAGCCCTTGGAGCACCACACTCAATTCGCCGACTCTCCCGAGCGGCACAAGCCTGAGCAAATTGACAGCCGGCAGAAAAGCCTTTACCGCGCAGTGGAGCAGAAATGCCGGTGTGACCGGCTACCAGATTCAGTACAGCACCAATGCGAAGTTTACTTCTTCCAAGAAAGTGACGGTTTGGAGCAATAAGACACTTAAAACGACTGTTACTAAACTTACAGCCGGCAAGTATTACTATGTGCGCATCCGCACTTTCAAGACAATTGGCGGTACCCATTACTTCTCGACTTGGAGCAACACAGCGAAAGTCAAAACAAAGTAAGCAGACAGTAGACAGAGAACAGAAGACAGAAAACAGCAAACAGCGGGGGCGACCCCGCTGTTTGCTATTAGCTTATAAACAGGAATTTAGCTCGCTAAATTCTTGTTTCTCTGCCTAAGGCAGAGAAACAAGAATAGTTGTTCGTTACACTCACAGTTATTCGCTTCGCTCATAAGAACCCGACCAACTAACCAAATCACAGATTTGGAGTTGGTGCCCGGAACCTTGGCGTTCGCAATCTGCGATTGCTCGGCTAATGTTGCCGCTTTTGCGGCAGTTGCTCGCGTTGCTCGTAGTTAAAGGAAAACCAACTGCAAACGAAGTTTGCAACTGTGAGGCAAAGCGGAACAACTGTCGGCTTGCCGACAACTGTTTGCAAAGCAAACAACTATTCCTTTTTGCAAGAATGATTTCTCGCAAAAAATGCAAAAATCATTCTTAGAGTTTAATCAATGCCGGTGGATTTGTTATGAATTGTCTGTTTCATTGCAATTTCCTCCAATTAATTAGAATAAAAATTTAATTGTTAGAAATGCAAAAGCGATAACGATTGTCTTTCAAAACCTTCGTTATCGCTACTCTTCTTATTGAGGGTGCCCCTGACAGGTGCTTTTTTATCATATTATTGTCAAAACGCCGATACTCTTTAAGAACAGCACAAATAAGAGAACGGGAGCTAAGAATTTGACTACTACAATAAACATGTGTTTTCTGCTCATCTTGGCGCCTGTCTTTTCCACTTCGTCAATAACAAGCTTCGGCCCCGTAAACCAACCGACCAAAATACAGGTGGCGATTGCCACAATCGGCATCAGCGCCGAGTTGGAAATATAATCGAGGATATCCAGAATCTGCCCTGTGGAGCCCGTGGGAAGCTTGATTTCAAAATAGAATACGTTGTAGCCTAAGCAAACAATAATGCCGCCGATAAGCGCGATAAGGCTCTCTACTATAACCGCTTTCTTTCTCGACCAGCCGAAAGCATCCATAAAGGAGGATACCACCGCTTCCAAAATAGAAATGGAACTGGTCAGCGCGGCAAAAATAACCATCGCAAAGAAGATGGCACCGACCACATGCCCGGGATTTCCCATTTGAGAAAAGACCTTCGGCAGGGATACAAACAGCAGGCTCGGTCCGGAGGCTTCCAACCCGTCTTTGCCCATAAAGACATAGACTGCCGGGATTACCATCACACCGGCAAGCAATGCGACAACGGTATCAAAGAGTTCAATTCTTCTGACCGATTTATCCAAATTATCATCATCCGGCACATAAGAACCGTAGGCAACCATAATACCCATCGCCACACTGATGCTGAAGAATAACTGCCCCATCGCATCCATCACGGTGGTAAAGAATTGCTTCACGCTCAGCCCTTCAAAATTCGGAATAAACAGGATTTTCAAGCCTTCTAAACCGGTGCGGGTATTCCCCTCGAAATCGGTATGGCGAATGGTAATGGAGAAAATCGCAATGCCGATAACCATAATTAACAAGATGGGCATGAGCACTTTCGAGAGCGATTCTATGCCTTTATTGACACCGCGAATGACCACAAACGCCGTAACGGCAAAGAAGATTACATGGAACACAATCGGCTGCCATGTGCCGGTAATAAAGCCGGTAAAAAATGTATCGTTTGCCGTTTCCATACCTTTTCCGCTTACAAACATACCGAAGTATTTGAGCAGCCATCCGCCAATTGCCGAATAATACGGTAAAATTAACATCGGCACAATGCAGGAAAGCACACCCAAAAAGCCGAAGCCTTTTTTGCCGAGCTTGGAATACGCAGTCAGCGGGCTTTGCTTGGTTTTTCTACCGATTGCCACTTCACTCGAAAGCAAGGTGTAACCGAACGTAAGCGCTAAAATAATGTAGATAACAATAAACAGACCGCCGCCGTTTCTTGCCGCAAGGTACGGAAAGCGCCAGATATTACCCAGACCGACAGCGCTGCCGGCAGCCGCCAGTACAAAGCCTAACGAACCGCCGAATGAATTTCGTTTTTTCTCCATTTTGAATCCCCTAAATACTATAATATTTTAAAATTATACAACACTCTATAGGGAATTTCAATAGTTAATTAAGAACGAACGCCCTTTGCAACAAAGGGCGTTCGTTCTTTTTTATTCGTTATCTTCTTTTATTTTTTGGGTCGGTGCCGCATCACTTTCATCCTGCTGTGATTCTTTTTTTACACCGCTTTTTTTGGATTTTATAACCACAAACACAACAACACATATCACTGCGACAAGCGCGAGCACTGCAATGATGATATAAGTCAATGTGCTGTTCTCGCTTTTTGCCGGTGTTTCGGCATCGCTCTGCTCTGTCGTCTGCGGCTGCGTCGTCTTTTCCTGATATGCCGTTTGGGTAATCGCTTTCCCGTCTACATACAGGGTGTGACCATTCAGATTGATATTGGCATTGTCGCTGCTTTCGTTTTCAAGGCTCGAAAGGTAACTGTCACCCGTTAAAGTCAACACGCTGGAGCCGTCTAAACTCAAAGAGACACTCTTAGCGCTGTCATCGCCGTTAATCGTTCCGGTAAGCGTGCTGTTTTTGCTCAATTGCATGGCAACGCTCGAAATGGAATCGGCAATAATATCACCGTTAATCTCCTGCTGCTGCGCTTTGAGAGTAACATCACCCCCATTAGAGCCTTCATTGCCCCACTTGCCGCTTTGCGTTCTCAGGAAAGCACCGCTCTTGTCGTTATTGACAATGGTATTGTTGGTCAATGTAATCAGCGCCGTGGTATTGGTCACAAAGAAACTGTCTCCCTGATTGGTGGTAATGGTCGAGTCGGTGGCGGTAAAACTGCCCGCGCCCTCATCCGCATCACCCGACATAGATTGGTAAATAAAGATGTTTTTGTAAGTTTCGGAATTGCCGTTCAGGCTGTTATTTGTGTCGGTTAATGTTGTTTTATTGAGTGTTACGGAATTCTTGCCTTCAATGACCACGCCCTCCGAAGAAGTGGAAGTCAGTTTCGCACCGTCTACTTTGATATCTGCCGTGGAATAAATCGCAGGCGAACCTTGCCCGTTGGAAGTGTAACTGCCCCCGGTGACCGTTAAGGTGCCGCCGCCCCTGTCGGAGCGAATGGGTGCGGAAGAGTTGCCGTCTGTCTCGGCGGTGACATTGGTCGCGGTAAGTGTGCCGCCGCCCGTCACCATCACGCCGCCGGAATTGTTGCCGGTGGTCTTAATGGTCGAATCGGATATATTGATAGTGCCGCCATCATACGCAAAGACTGCATTGGCATGTGCAGCGTTCGTTGTAATCTTGGCACCGCTGATATTAAGTGTAGCATCTTCATAGGCTAATACGCCGGCGTTGGTGCCGTAGAAGTCAGCATCTTCTCCATCAGAGTCCCCTGTTTTGTTGAGCGTAATATCTTTTAGAGTGGAAGTCCCGCTCTGCGCCAACAGTGCATTTTCGGAGCCTGTGGAAGAAGAGTATTTCTTTCCGGTTTCGGTAACGGAAGAAGTAATCGTTGTCGCCCCCGTATAGGTCGGGCTTCCCGAAGAACCGCCACCGGGCCCGCCTTGCCCGCCGGGAGCACCTCCCGGTCCGCCGGGTCCTCCCTCACCCTGTGCAAACGCGCACACGCAGGTGGATACGATAAGTATCAGTGCAAACACAATTGCCACTGTTCTTTTGAGTGTATGATTCTTTTTCATAAGAGTTGCCCCCTTTCAATCAAAAACATCTTATCACCAGTATAGTGATATTTTGCCGCATTGCAATAGTATTTGCTGTTTTTTCAGTTAGTATTCAGAATTCTTCAGTTTCCTGTCACATTCTTCACAAGCAAATCAGGTTTCTTCCAATAACAGGCGCAGTTTTTGCAGGATTTTCTTTTCTTTGCGCGACACCTGCACTTGAGTAATTCCCATACACTGCGCGGTTTTGGACTGGGTGTACTCGCGAAAATAGCGCAAGGTAATTAAGGTGCGTTCCTCTTCTTCGAGTGCCTGCACCGCTTGCGCAAGCGCCAGGCTCTCATCAATGCGCGCTTCGTGCGACTCGACACTGACATCCAGCTCTTCCCCGGTTTCCACTGTCAGGCTTTTTACGGGTAAATTGCAGGCGAGCACCTGTGCCGTTTCTTCCACACTCATGCTCAAAATCCCCGCCAGCTCGCCGACACTCGGTTCCCTGCCGCAGCGCGCCGCAAACGCCTCTTTTTCGGCAAGAGCGCGCATGCCTTTTTCTTTCATGCTGCGGCTAAGCTTAATGGCACCGCCGCTGCGAAATAGCCCTTTGATTTCTCCCAAAATCACCGGCACGGCATAGGTGGAAAACGCAAAGCCTTTGCTCTCATCAAAACCGTCAACACTCTTAATTAAGCCGATACAGCCCGCTTGAAAGAGATCATCATATTCAATGCCCCTGCCTTTAAACCTTGCGGCAAGCGCATGCACCAAGTTGATATTTTCTTCAATCTTTTCTTCTCGCGACTTGGCGGCTAACACCGCTGCCTGCTCTCAATTTTTTTCATTAGTGTAACGGTAGTGCCTTTACCGGCTGTGGAGCGCACGCTGATTTTATCACAAAACGACTGCATGACCGCAAAACCCAAGCCGGCGCGCTCTTGGGGCTGAGAAGTAAAAAGCGGTGTCATCGCCTGCTCGATATTTGCAATTCCGCAACCGCGGTCACGAATGCGGATTTTCACCGTGCTGTCTTCAAATATTCCCACCCATATGTAAATTCTGCCCATTGTGTTTTGATAGGCATGCACAATACAGTTGGTCACCGCTTCGCTGACAGCCGTTTTGATATCGCTGAGTTCCTCCACCGTGGGGTCTAAGCCCGCCACAAACGCGCTGACTGCCACGCGCGCAAAGCTCTCGTTGACCGAGCGGCTTTCGATGGTTAATTTCATTTCATTGACAGCTTTCATCTTTTTTCTCCTTTACAATCAATTTTTGCGAGTAAGTCCAGCCCCGCCAATTTCATCACCTTCATTGTCGAGGGGCTGACACCGCGCACGCGCAATCTGCCGCCGAGCGAGTGCATCAGTTTATAGCGCCCCATCACAAGCCCTATGCCCGAAGAGTCCATAAAACTGACATGCATAAAATCCAGGCACAGCTCTAACGGCGCCAGGCGGTTGATGGTTGCATCAATCTCATCGCGAATAAATACACAACTGTGGTGGTCGATCTCGCCCGATAAATAGGCGGTGGTTAAATTCTTATCGGCTTCTATTCTGACAGGCATTTTCTTTCTCCTTACATAAAAAAACTAACGGTATCAAAATAATACCGTTAGTTTGTCCGATTTTTTGTATTAAGTTGTCGACTCGATAATAAAACTTCGCAAATCCCCTGCCAAATACAGTGAACCGCACACTAAAATCAGTGTATTGTTATCTGCCGCATGCATCGCCCCCAGAAACGCTTTTTTAGCATCCGGCTGACACTCGCAGTGTAAGAAAGCGGCAATTTCTTCCGGCGGGAGACTGCGCGGGTTGGAAGCTTTGACTGCGATAATTTCATCGGTAACGCTCTCTAATTTGAGCAGGCTTTCTTTCCACGCTTTATCCCCCATCATCGCCGTGATGGCAACAATTCTTTTATCACTGAAAAAGTGCCGCATATTTTTGCACAGATAGTCCATCGCATCCGCATTATGCGCGCCGTCAATAATCACGGCAGGCTTTCTTGAGACCAACTCCATGCGCGCCGGCAGCCGCGCGGCTTTAAGCCCTTTAAAAATCGCCGTGTCCGCAGCGCCTAATACTTTCGCACTCTCGATTGCCGTAACGGCATTTTGCAGTTGGTGAAAGCCGAGCATGGAAAGCTCATACAGTTTATCCTCATACATAAAGGCTTTGCCATTATAGGAGCGCGTTTTGTTTTGGCAAATCAACAAATTGTTTTGCTGTTCGAGTGCCGTGCGCCTGATCACTTCCACCACTTCCGGTGCCTGCCCGTAAGCGAGTACGGTTTTGCCGCCGGGTTTGATAATTCCCGCCTTATTCTCGGCAATGGAAGCGAGCGTATCGCCCAAATACTCGGTGTGGTCAAAAGAAACGGAAGTAATCACGCTCAGCAGCGGCGTATCTATCACATTCGTCGCATCATAAATGCCGCCCAAGCCGACTTCCAAGACTACCAAATCGCATTGTTCTTCTTTAAAATATAACATTGCCATGGCGGTAATGAGTTCAAATTCGGTCGGGGTGTCTTCCATCTGCTCCACTTCTCTAAATACTTTTTCGGCAACGGCGCAAAGCGCTTCTTCGGCTATCATTTCTCCATTAATTTGCATGCGCTCGCGAAAGTCAATAACATAAGGCGAAGTGTATAATCCTACCTTCTTCCCCTGCGCGCTGAAAATTTCGGCGAGCATCTTACTCACCGAGCCTTTGCCGTTGGTGCCCGCTACATGGATAAATTGTAAATGCTTTTGCGGGTTGCCTAAGCGGCATAATAAATCAGACACCCGTTCCAATCCTAAACGGGTGCCGAATTTATCAAATGCATGAATTTTTGCCAGTGTCTGTTGATAATTCATTAACCTAAGTTCTCTAAACTCTTGATGATGTTGGCAATTTTTTCTTCCGTAACCTTCTTATCGGCTTTAACACCTTCGACTACCTTTTCGGGAGCCTTCGCCAAAAAGCCTTCGTTGGCTAACTTGCCGTTAATCTGCGCAAGCTTTTTCTCGGCTGCCGCCTTTTCTTTTTCCAGGCGCGCCCTCTCCTGCTCGAAGTCAATGAGCTCGGCAAGCGGGATATAAATTGTCGCATCATCCGTTACAATCTGCACGGCAGTCGGCATATCGAAGCTTCCCGCTACTTCCACTTCACTTGCGGAAGCCAAGCGCTGCATAAACGGCACAGCCGCTTTAAAGGTATCGATATACTCTGTTGCAATGCAGACCTTTGCCTTCTTGGAAGGCGGTACATTCATTTCATTTCTTCTGGCGCGAATAGCGCGAATAGCTTTAATAATTCTGCCCATTTCCGCTTCCGCTTCCGGGAAGTGAAGGGATTCATCATACTGCGGCCACTTGGAAATCATAATGCTTTCGCACTCATCGGACATTGTCTGCCAGATTTCTTCAGTGATAAAGGGCATAAACGGGTGCAGCAGTTTCATCGTTTCACTCATCACGTGAATGATGACTTCGCGCACGGTTTTTGAACTCTTTTCATCGGCGTTGAACCTGATTTTTGCCAGTTCAATATACCAGTCACACAAATAATCCCAAATGAAGTCGTAGAGCTTGCTGACCGCAACGCCCAATTCGAATTTATCCAAATTCTCGGAAACTTCTTTGGCAAGTGTATTAAACTTCGAGAGTATCCACTTGTCTTCCAGCGCCAAATCAGCGGGAAGTTGGTGATCAATGGCTTTCCCCTCGCAGTTCATATTGATAAAGCGCGCCGCATTCCAAATCTTATTGGCAAAGTTGGAAGAAGCGGTGATTTTTTCTTCACTAAAGCGCATATCGTTGCCGGGGCTGTTGCCGGTGGCAAGCGTAAAGCGCAGGGCATCGGCACCGTGGTCGGCAATGACCTTGAGCGGGTCAATACCGTTGCCGAGGCTCTTACTCATCTTTCTTCCCTGTGCATCGCGCACAATACCGTGAATAAAGACAGTATGGAACGGAATCTTACCGGTGTAGGCAATGGATGAGAAAATCATTCTTGCCACCCAGAAGAAAATGATATCATAACCCGTCACCAGCACATCGGTCGGGAAGAAATAGTCCAAATCAGCAGTTTTCTCCGGCCAGCCGAGTGTTGAGAACGGCCACAAAGCGGAAGAGAACCAAGTATCGAGTGTATCGGGGTCTCTTTCGATATTCTTGCAGCCGCAATGCGGGCAGGCAGTCGGGTCTTCGTAATCGACAATCACCTCACCGCAGTCCGGGCAATACCAGGCAGGGATTTGGTGACCCCACCACAGCTGGCGGGAAATACACCAGTCTTTGATGTTTTCCATCCAGTGGTAATAAATCTTGGAAAAGCGGTCGGGCACAAACTTAATATCGCCGTTACGCACTGCTTCAATTGCCGGCTTTGCAAGCGGTGCCATCTTCACAAACCACTGCTTGGAAACGCGCGGCTCCACAGCCGTATGGCAGCGGTAGCAGGTGCCGACATTATGAGTGTGCGGCTCCACTTTGACAAGATAGCCCTCCTTATCCAAATCTTCCACAACCGCTTTACGGCAGGCAGCCAGGCTCAAGCCCTCATACTTGCCGACATATTCATTCATATGCCCGTCTTCCGTTGTCACGGTGATGACAGGTAAATCGTGGCGCAAGCCGACCTCATAGTCGTTGGGGTCGTGCGCAGGAGTGATCTTCACCACGCCTGTACCGAATTCCATATCCACATAGTCATCGGCAATAAGCGGGATTTCTTTATTGACCAGCGGTAAAATCAGCATTTTACCGACCAAATCTTTATATCTTTCATCATCCGGATGCACCGCCACAGCAGTATCACCGAGCATCGTTTCCGGTCTGGTGGTCGCTAATTCCACGTAGCCGGAACCATCGGCAAACGGATAGCGCAGGTGCCAGAAGGAACCGTCTTGCTGTTCATACTCCACCTCGGCATCCGAAATAGAAGTGCAGCAGTGCGGGCACCAGTTAATCATTCTCTCGCCTTGGTAAATCAGCCCTTGCTTATATAAATCCACAAAGACTTTGCGCACGGCTTTCGAGCAGCCCTCATCCATAGTAAAGCGCTCGCGATTCCAGTCGCAGGAAGAGCCCATTTTCTTAAGCTGGGTCACAATTCTTGTGCCGTATTGGCGGCGCCAATCCCACGCGCGCTCCAAGAACTTCTCTCTGCCGATATCTTCTTTGGTTAAGCCTTCCTCTTTCATGGCGGCAACAATCTTTGCTTCCGTCGCAATCGAGGCGTGGTCGGTGCCCGGTACCCACAGTGTACCGAAGCCCTGCATTCTTTTATAGCGAATTAAAATATCTTGAAAGGTATTGTCGAGCGCGTGACCCATGTGCAGCTGCCCCGTAATATTCGGGGGCGGCATGACGATGGAATAGGAAGGCACGCCTTCCTTGATTTGCCCGTCAAAATACCCTTTTTCCAACCAGAATTGATAGTTTTTATCTTCCACCGCTTGGGGGGAATAGCTTTTATCGAGATTTGCCATAGATGTATACCTTCTTAATGATGATTATAATGTTACCGGTGCCAAATTAATGCTGCCGCAAAGGAAAATAGCACTTGCAAGCATCATTTGCCCGATAAAGTAAGTTGTCAAATTAACTACCTTGAGTTTATAGGAGTTCTTTGCCTTTTCGCTGCCGAACATGCAGAAGACTAAGGTGCTGTCGCTAATGACAAACAGCAAAGCGCCGAGAGCGAGCACAATGCTCATAATAATCGAATATTTAGCCGCGTAAATCGCCAAGGTAACAGCGCTGACTAACATTGTGCTGATAGTCGCAGCATATAACGCCACGGGAATAGCAGCAATACCAAGCTTGATTTTTGCCACAAACAGTTCTACCGCCACAAATGCCGCAAGCAATATCACCACTTCAATGACAATGGTAATGATAGTCGACCGGCTCCAGTGACCGACCGCTTTAATACCCTCGATGTAGGCAATCACATAGAAAATGTGACCGACCAAAAACGCAACTAAACCCGAAACAAAGGCGCCGCCCTGAAAGGCTTTAGAGGGTTTTTCTTTTTTGGAGAGCGCTGTCAGGTGCAGGAGCACATCGCCCAGCCAGCCTAACGCAAGACCGATTACCATATCTCTTGCAAATACTTCAAGAAACTTATTGCCCCACGCCTGTTTGGCACTAAAATATGCAAATATACCGTAACCGACAAAGATGGAAGCCGCAATCACTTTCCACAAAAAGCTCTTCGGGCATTTTTTCGGCCACTGCGCTTTAATAAAGAGCGGAAAAGCGATACATTCCGCCACCCAAAACGCGATGACAATGATAAAAGTGCTCAACGGATATTGAGTTCCCATATTGTACCTCCTAAAGTTTGCTCAAAAAGCAGCAAAATCATAATTATTTTAACATAAATAACAAAAAAATACAACTATTTTTATATAAAATAAATAAGTATTGAATAAAGCGCTAAAATCAAGTATAATAATATTTTGAACTGAGAAAAATCAATGAAAGGAGAAAACATAATGAACAAAGGCAAGTACTACATTACTACTGCGATTGCTTACACCTCTCGTAAGCCTCACATCGGCAACAGCTATGAAATCGTTTTGACCGATGCGATTGCGAGGTACAAGCGAATGCAGGGCTTCGATGTTTTCTTTTTAACGGGAACGGATGAGCACGGGCAGAAAATCGAGGAAATCGCCGCTGCCGAGGGTATAACCCCCAAGGAGCATGTTGATAAAGTCGCCGGCGAAATTCGCGAAATTTGCGATATGCTCAACACCACCTACGATAAATTTATCCGCACAACCGATGATGACCACGAGAAAGTGGTGCAAAAAATCTTCAAAAAACTCTACGACCAAGGCGATATCTATAAGAGCGAATACGAAGGTCTGTACTGCACCCCCTGCGAAAGCTTCTGGACACAATCGCAGCTGGTAGACGGCAAGTGCCCCGACTGCGGCAGAGAGGTTAAACCCGCCAAAGAGGAAGCCTATTTTCTCAAGCTTTCCAAATACCAAAAGCAGTTGGAAGCCTTCTTGGAAGAAAACGACAGCTTCATTTACCCCGAAGCGCGCAAAAAAGAGATGCTCAATAACTTTATCAAACCCGGTTTAGAGGATTTGTGCGTTTCGAGAACCTCTTTTAAATGGGGTATTCCGGTCACTTTTGATGATAAGCATGTTATTTATGTGTGGATTGATGCGCTTTCCAACTACATCACCGCCATCGGCTATGATCCCGACGGTTCCAGTGAACAATACAAAAAATATTGGCCGGCGGATGCTCACATTATCGGTAAAGATATTGTGCGCTTCCATACCATTTACTGGCCGATTATGTTGATGGCGCTCGGCGAGCCGCTGCCTAAGCAGGTTTACGGTCATCCGTGGCTGCTGTTTGGTGAAGATAAAATGAGTAAATCCAAAGGCAATGTGATTTATGCCGATGAACTGGTCGACCTCTTCGGCGTGGATGCAGTCAGATATTACCTGCTCAGCGAAATGCCCCACGCGAACGACGGCTCTATCAGTTACTCGAATATGATTGAGCGCTACAATTCCGACCTTGCCAACACCCTCGGCAACCTTGTCAACCGCACGGTTGCGATGAGCAAGAAGTATTTCGGCGGTCAGATTATGGCGCCGACTGCGCCGGAAGCGGTCGATGAAGAACTGCGCAGCCTGGCACTTGAAACTGTTAAAAAAGTAGAAGAGCATTTTGCGGCCTTTAAGATTGCCGATGCAACCGATGATATTATCAATCTCGCTAAACGCTCCAATAAATATATTGATGAAACAATGCCTTGGGCGCTTGCTAAAGACGAAAGCCAAAAAGAGAGACTGGGCACGGTTCTTTATAACCTGCTCGAATCTATTCGTTTCTTGGCCATTCTGCTTCAGCCGATTATTCCCGAAACAAGTGAAAAGATTTTTGCACAAATCGGTACCGATATTAAAGATTACGATTCTTTAGAGAGTTTCGGTGCGATTCCTGCAGGCAGCACTGTTGGCGAAGCCGCTCCCCTGTTTGCGCGCATTGACCTCAAAAAGATGCAGGAAGAAATCGATGCTTTGATGGCTGCTAAAAAAGCAGCTGCCGCAAAGAGCGAAAAGCCGCAAATTGAAGGTTTGGCGCAGATCGGCATCGAAGATTTTGCCAAAGTGGAACTCAGAGCGGCAAAAATCACCGCTTGCGAACCGGTCAAAAAAGCAAAGAAACTCTTAAAGCTTACGCTGGATGACGGCAGCGATACGCCGCGCACCGTTGCTTCCGGTATTGCGCCGTGGTATCAGCCCGAAGACTTAATCGGCAAGACCGTTGTGCTGGTGGCTAATCTCAAACCCGCCACCCTGTGCGGTGTGGAAAGCAACGGCATGATTTTAGCCGCAGATGCCGGTGAAAACGATGTCAAAGTCATTTTCCTGGAAGGTGTGCCGGCAGGCGCAAAGGTGCGCTAATGAGTGGTATTTTTGATACCCACGCCCACTATGATGATGAAAGATTTGATGAGGATAGGGCTGCGTTCCTATCCTCATTGCCATCTAAAGGCGTGGAGCTGGTGATGAACTGCGCGACCAATCCGGGGAGCATCAAAAGCACCTTGGCACTCGCTAAAAAATACGAGTTTATCTATGCCGCTATCGGCTTTCACCCCGAGGATTTAATCGATCTGAAACTTAGCGACTTAGAGATGGTAAAAACCTTGGCGCAGCAGGAGCCCAAAGTTAAAGCGATTGGCGAAATCGGCTTGGATTACTATTGGAAAGAAGTGCCGCGCGAAACGCAACTTCCCTTCTTTGAAGCGCAAATTGAATTGGCTAAAGAACTGGATTTACCGATTATTGTGCACGACAGAGAAGCGCATGAAGATACCTATGCCCTCTTGCGCAAGCACAAGCCGCAGGGTGTGCTGCACTGCTACTCGGGCAGTGCCGAAAGCGCCAAAGAAATCTTAGATAACGGCATGTATATCGGTCTCGGCGGTGCGCTAACCTTTAAGAATGCCAAAAAAGCTTTAAAAGTAGCGGAGTATGTACCGCTTGAGCGCATTCTATTGGAAACCGATGCGCCCTATATGGCACCGGTCCCCTGCCGCGGCAAGCGCAACGACTCCTCACTGATTGTCTATGTCGCTGAAAAGTTAGCCGAAATCAAAGGCATCTCGGCACAAGAAGTCATTGACACCTGCACACAAAACGGTAAGGATTTGTTTCAAATCGACAAATAAGGATTTGTCGAGCTGTTTGCAAAACCACCAAAGTTGTGTTCGATACAGGTCTACCCCTCTGTCACTTCGTGACATCTCCCCTCATCAAGGGGCGACAAGAAGAGGACAAATTGAACATCGAACCAACTGCGGTGGTTTTGCTCGTTCCACTCGCCCAACTAAAAAAAGCCGGACAAAATCCAAGTAG
>JAFRJB010000086.1 GCA_017432485.1 Clostridia bacterium | reverse complement strand
AATTCCTTTTGGTGCGGCGTTTGCCGCACGTTAAAATCGGGTGAGGGCAGAGCCCTCCCACACTTATTCACTATTCCTTTTTACTTATTACTTCAAATAAGGATTTGCGCGCTCAAAGAGCGCGACAAATCCTTATTTGTTTAAAGCCCTTGGCATTGCCAAAGGCTTTAAACGTATTTCGTCTTTATGCGCTGCAGGCGCTTGCGCATCGGTAAGAAGATGAGGGCGCACAGAGCGGCATTGAAAATCGCGTGGGGGATATTAAAGAGCAAGCCGGCACCGAACACCGCCATCGCGGAGCCGAGGGTCATCCCGTCGCCCAATGTCATGACAGTCCAACAGTCGGTAATCATACTAAATAAGAATGCGCTGACAGCTGCAAAGGGAACCGCGAAGTACAGGGTGCGGCAGGGTTTTAATTTGCCGAGGAATCCTGCCAGAAGCCCGATCATTCCCCAAGCAAACATCTGCCACAAAGTCCACGGACCTTGCCCCATCACCATATTGGAGACCAGCGCGCTGAGTGCTCCTGTTAAAAAGCCGCTTTCCGGGCTGTAGCAAAGACCCATGATAATGACAATCACTGTTACCGGCTGCACATTGGGAATAAAGCCGAAAATAATTCTGCCGATACTGCCGATTGCCACCATCACCACGACAGGTAAAAAGGTGGAGAGCGGCAGCTTTTTCTTTTCAATGAGAAAGAACATCAGCACTAAAACGGCGGCGATAGCAAAGTAAGAGATTAAAAGTGCTTTATCCATGTGCTGTCACCTCCGCTTCGTCGATATCCAACAGCGGCAAATCCGCCGCTTGAATTGCCCGGTAGAGCGGTGTCGGGCAAAGTGTTGTGCAGTATGCCTGCGGTGTATAGTCGCAAAGATTCCCTTTGCTCAAATAGCGCACGGAATGTGCCGTACGGTAAAGGAAGGCAGGGGAGTGCGATACAATCAAGAAGGAAACACCGCTCGCTGCCAAGTCGCGGAAGATGCCGGAGAGTTCTTCCATACTCCCGCTATCCAAGTGCTTTTCGGGTTCATCCAGCACAAGCACATCTTTGCCAATCAGCAGCAGTTTAAAAACAGCCGCTTTGGCGCGTTCACCGCCCGATAAATCCAAGGGGTTTTGTTCTAAGAGTGCTCTCAAGTCGGAAAACATGGGGTAGCGCGCAAACAGTTCCTCTATCTTGCTTTCGGGTAAGCGGTTTTGTTTTAAGAGAAAACGAAAATCGTCGATGAGCGTATCTTTTAAGAAAGAATACACGGGGTTTTGTGCCAAGTAGCCGATGCGATGCGGTTTTTTCAAACAGATGTTACCGCTTTGCGGAGTGGAAAAACCGCATATCAGACTTAATAGTGTGGTTTTACCGGCACCGTTGGCACCGGTTAAAAAGGCAATTTCACCTTGCCGTAATTGCAGTGATAAGTTTTCTAACACCGGCGCATCGCCATAAGAGAAGGTGACATCTTGGCAGGTGAGAACAGCAGGCGTTTGCGGTACATTATAGGTAAGAGGCGTGATGCCAACATTCTCGCGACAGGCGCGTAAATTTTCTACTGCCTCCTGCTTCGTGAAGCTTTTTACCGGCAGCTTTAACTTTTGCTCCAGTGCGACATAGGCGGGCATGTTCGGGAATACACCTGCAGCCGGGAGCATATCTTTGGTATAAACAGTATTTTTGCCGTTATCAAAAATTAATACTTTTTGCGCGCGTTCCAGCAAGTCGTCCGTATTGTGTTCGGCAATGATGATGGCGGTGCCGTTTGCCTGCACTAATTGCAGTTTTTCTAAAAATACGGCTTTTGCCTGTTCATCAAGTTGAGCAAGCGGTTCGTCGAGCAACAGTAAATCCGGTTCGAGCATCAGCAGTGCGGCAAGGGAAAGCATTTGCTTTTCACCGCCGGAAAGCGTAGAAGTATCTCTGTCTTTTAAATGCTCAATGCCAAATAGCAAAAGTACCTGCGCGGCTTTCTCTTTTATCTTTTCTTCCGGCATTCCGCTGTTGCAGGCGGGGAAAATCAAATCCTCGTATGCCGAGCGAAAAATGATATTATTCTCACAGTCTTGAAAAAGGATTTGGCTGTTTTGGCAAACATGCATTTCACCTTCGCGCACCCCTTTCGGTGCCGTTTCGGGCTTGAGTGAGCGCAAGAGAGTGCTTTTGCCGCAACCGTTATTGCCGCAGAGCAAGAGCATTTCGCCTTTTTCCAAAGAAAAAGATAGGTCATTAATGACTTTTTTAGCGTTTGGGTATGTAAATGAAAAGTGCTTTACATCAACAAGGTTCATGCCGTTTTCTCCCCCCTTCCAAAGAAAATCGGGATCAAAAACAGCAAAGCGGTCGCCGAGAGATTCAGCACCGGGTTTTTGAAAAAGATACACGCGAAAATTGCTGTAACAACAGCCATAAAAACAAAGTCCGCAGCGCAAAAGCGGTAGCTTTTAATGACAGTTTTTTTCTTGCTGTAATAGCCTTTTGCCGAAAGGGAAAGCGCCGTATCAATACTGCCTTCCAAAGCGGTTGCTGTAAAGGCTTCAAATATGACAGCATTGGTTTTTAGTTTCTGCCATAGTGTGCTGTCGTTTTCGTAAATACCATTGACTTTTGCCATATTTTTTGTTTGTTCATAGCTCTTGCCGAGCAAATCAAAGTGCCGAAAAATCATGGAAATCATCAGCGCCAGTTTCGGGAAGAACCTGCCAAATACATAGAGAAATTTTTCTTCGCCGAGAATCGAGCCGAGTACTGTAAAAATGAGCATCGTGCACAGAATTAGCAGTGCGGAGTAGATACCGTTTTCCACGGCTTCCAGTGTGAAGTTATAGCCCCACAATGTAAAGAGCACCGTTTCGCCGCCGTGGTAAAAAATAGGGTTGAGTATAAGAATAAATGCGGCAAGCGGCAGTGCCCAAAGGACTGTTTTTGCTTTTTTGACAAGCAGTGCATATATCAATAAACAGGAAAACATCACCGCTAAACCCGCAATTTCACCGGTAAAGCAGGTAATGAGTATTTCCGTAAAAAACACGAGAAACGTAACAGGATGAAGTTGTGATAAGTGCAAATGTTTCATAAATGTGTCCTGTTCATAATTTGTTAACGACAAGTTGCATAAGTAATTATAGTTTTTTTCTAACATCTTGTCAAATATATGGGATTGACATTTATAAAAACTTTTGTTATAGTTATTATAGAATAGAAATGGAGGCTGACATTATGAAAAAGTACGTAAAGCCTGAAATTGAATTATTAAAGTTTTCTGTTGAAGATGTAATTCTTGCTTCCGGCGTTGGTCACAACAGTAACAGTACAGAACCGACAAGTTCGGAGTGGAGCGGTTACTATCCGCCTCCGGGAAGACGGAGATCTTAAATGATTCAAAACAATTTTAAGTCTTAATAAAAGGCAGAGAAATCTGCCTTTTATTGTTTTATAGTGTGTGACAATCATTATTATGGTTGTTTTGCTAAAGGAGGAGTGAAAGATGAACAGAAGCCAGGTTAGTTTTAAAATAATTGATATCACGATGAATAAACAGCAAAACTTTAAAGTGGATTACGAAGGTATTCATATTGATAAAGATATTGCCTACAGCGATTATTCGATGGATACGAGCGGCGACATCTATGTCAGAGAAGATTTGCTTGCAAAAGGAGAAAAGTTGCCGGTTGTTTTAAATATTCACGGCGGCGGCTTTGTGATGGGCGACAAGAAGTACCGCTACGGCATCTCCTCCTGGTGGGCAGATAAAGGTTATATTGTTTATAACATTTCTTACAGACTTTCGCCGGATGTGTATTTCCCCGAAAACCTGGTGGATTTGGTTGATGCCCTCAATTACCTGAAGGTGCTTGCCGAGAAGTACCCGATGGATTTGTCGAAACTTGTCATTACCGGCGACTCTTCCGGCGGCTATTCCGCTGTGTATCTGACAGCGCTTGCGTTTGATGACAGTTTGCGCAAAAAGATTGTGGAACTCAGCGGTGTTGACATTGCACCGGTTGCACTCAAGCCGGCACTGTGTGTACCCTGTTGCGGGATTTATGATATGGAAACTCTTTTAAATACCAAGATGCCATTTCATATGATTCCGGTAACTACAAAAACTTACACCGGTTATCCGATTAGCAATGATTTAAAAAATATTACCGATTACCCGCTGTATGATTATATCAGCCCCATCAATTTTGTCACTAAAGATTGGTGCAAGGTATTTATGATTTGGACTTGGTCGGATTTAATTTGTGTTGACCAGGGAAGACCGATGTACAATGCGATTTGCCGCAAAATCGGAAAAAAGAACATCGGCTACTATGCTGCCGACGGATTGCTCAATAACCATTGCTTCCACCTCAACCAGGCGACCGAAGAATCGAAAAAAGCTTTGGCGGCACTGGAAGCTTTTGCCAAGGATGCTTTGGATTTATAAATCGCACATTCAAAACGCCCTAAAATAATTTAGGGCGTTTTTTTGTGCGACAAATAAGGATTTGTCGAGCTGTTTGCTCGACAAATCCTTATTTGTCAGTTTTCAGTTTTCAGCTTTCAGTTTTCAGTTTCACCCACCGCGCGCGATGCGCGCACCGCCCTTGATAGGGCTGTTTCATACAATGCTAGGCGTAGCCTTGCGACTGAACACTGAACACTGAGCACTGAACACTCAAATAAGGATT
>JAFRJB010000085.1 GCA_017432485.1 Clostridia bacterium | reverse complement strand
GCAATAATAACATAGAGCGCAGCGGAACAAGTGCGAATGTGTCGCCCTTTAATTCCGAATTCCGCATTCCGAATTCCGCATTTGAGTGCCCACCCTCAAAGCATTTACTATGTATAACATTTGTTGCACACCCGCATAGCGAGTGGTTGTTTGTTCCGCGCGACGGAACAGTCTAAAGACATTAAAACTAAGCGCCGCCTTTATTGGCGACGCTTAAGGTTTTTATTCGCTTACATCTTCACTATGGTCTTCGATTAACGCTTTTGCGGTTTCTACCGGAAGCGAAGCAACATTGCTTTGAGACTCTTCCACATTGGCAAGAATGTCGTTATACTGTACCGACTCAAGTGCCGTACAGTCCGCTAAGGTTGCGGAACTAAAGAGCATTTCTTTATTGGGCAAGACAA
Source organism: Clostridia bacterium (assembly GCA_017432485.1). Lineage (GTDB taxonomy): Bacteria > Bacillota > Clostridia > Oscillospirales > Acutalibacteraceae > RUG714. The sequence continues at coordinate 17,572 of JAFRJB010000085.1, read as the reverse complement.
GTGTTTCCATCACTTCATTCTTGCCGAAGGCATCATCAGTGATACCGACAACTTTGTACTCAACACCCTTGACATAGATGCTCGAAGGAATGGTTACCTTCGCCGCGTCTGCCGTTTCGGCGCTCAAGCCGGTGACCACTGCCACGTACTGCGCGTTAGCGCTCTCGTAGGTTGCACCGTTCCAAACCGTACCGCTCGGCATCACATGGTAGCTGATACCGCCGACGGTAACATCAAAGTCGGCACTCTTGAGCGAAGCGTTTTCCTGCTTCTTCGTCTTGGTTTCGCCTGCCTCATTCGGTGTCGGTCTGCCGCCATCCGGCGTTTTCTCTTGCAAGCAGCCGTATTTTTGATACAGGTAATAAGAGCTGTCGTTTTGATATCTCGTGATGAATTTTTCTACCGTGCTTGTCGAACTCACATCGACATCCGGCACATAGATTTGGATGTTATCTGCCTTTTCGTAGACATAGTAACCGTCATTATCCAGCACACGCTTACGCGCGGGGCCGAGCGCATCTCTACCAATCTTAATAACTTGCGACTGGCTGCTCTTGATATTGCCCTCAATCACGCGCTCGTCATAGCAGTTACAGAAGTCGAAACTGACGACCTTCGAGTTGTCAAACGCACCGGATTCGATATAATTCAGGCGCGGCGCAACGCAGACGGTAGTACCGCCGATAAGTTGAGGCTTGGAGGGCACTGCCACCTTCACCGAAGTGATGGTCCGGTTGCCGTTAAAGGCGCCGGTCAAAATTCTGGAAACATCTTCTCTAATGGTAAAGCTTGTCGCTGTGACGGCTGTCCATGTAGGCACGGTCGGGGCTGCTTTTCTTATCGAATAGGAATACGAGAATACCCTAACAATTTCAATATCGGTATTCAATGTAGACGAAGTAATGGGCGAGAGCACATTTTTGCGGTACAAGACCACATCGCCAGTATCCAAAGTACTGGTATTTCTGGTCTTACCGACATAGTAGCGATACCCGGCTGCGTCACCGCTTCTGATACCGTACAACTTCGGCGAAACCAGGGATTCCGGAGCGATATATTCCAGCACTTGCCTTGCGTTAGTGGATTCAAAGTCGAAGCCGATACTTTGCATATTGGGATTGAGGTCTTTCAAAATGTCTTCTTCCGAACCGAATTCGGTGACATTGTATGTGTTGCCGTCATACGTAATGGTCTTGGGTACACCTGCCATATAGGTACCCGAACCGTTGGGTCTGTCGTACGCGACAATCTGCACACCCTTGTCAATCGCCGCTTGCGTGCCGGAAGAGTCGATAATGTAGTAAGACCACACATTACCGTTGTAGGAGTATTGGTGAATAAGCGGCTCAAAGTAGTTACGCCAGCCGTACCACACATTGAGCTTGGTGTTACCGTCAATTTCTAAATTCTGCTGCAGGTAGGTGGTCAAAATATCGGGGTCGACCGAAATCTTGAAGCCATCCACTTTCGTGCCGGTGGAGGAGAATTTCTCATCGGCATACGCGGAACCGCCTAAATCGACCACATATTCATCGTAGGGGTCAGACTGCGGCAGCACGGTTTCAATGGTTAATAACTGAATGCTGTCACAGTATTTAATAAAGGTTTCATTGGCAATGGAGCTGATGCTCTCACCGAGATTTAAGTTGACAATCGAAGAGTAAGCAAAGGCTTCTGCGCCGATTTCCACCACACCTTCAAAGTCTTTCATTGTGGCGCTGAAGTTCGCACCGCGGAAGGCATCTGCGCCGATGTTGAAGGAAGCATAGACTGTGTTGCCGCCTTCGGTGGCGGTTGTATCTATTGCACCGATGTTGAGGTTGCGCCCGCTGAAAGTACCGCTTTGCACTGTTGCGTTGGTCGCAAAGGCGTAGGCGGGAATCTCGGTGGTAACCACATTGTTGCCGCTGGTCACTCTGGCAATCTTCAAGGTGTCGATGGTGACCACTTCACTCGCGCTGGTCACCGAAGCAAGTGCCGGTGCCGTGGTGGTGACAAAGCTGCCATCGAGCACCAGGGTACCGATATGGTTGCCGGCGGTCGCGCCGATAATGGATTGATAAGCGGTAGAAGCGCCTAAAATATCATCGTCATTCGTACCGAGGTACAAGGTGCCGCATTCAATTTCGTAGAATGCGTTTTCACCGATGGACTTAATGTCTCTGGCATCGACAATATTGGTCGGCGGGTCATCATTGCCTTCAATCACGCCGCTAAAGGCGCCCGAAGCAATCGTATTGGAGTTGTTGAGTAAGAGGTCGGCTTCAATACTTGCATTCGAAGCAATCGTTGCGCGGAAGACATTGACATTGTGCAAATCCAAAATCGCATTGCCGGTATTGTACTCGCCGGTAAAGGTTAAGCCTGCAAGGGCATAGTCATCCGGTGTATATTTCTCGCTCGGTCCGTGCAAGTCTAAGATACCGCCGGTGAAGACACAGCCGTCAAAGGCATAGGAACCGAGGCTGACCATACCGCCAAAACCGTTGGGTCTTGCAGTCGAACCGGTAATAATTGTATTCTTAAAGGCGGAAGCGCCGATTTCTTTGACCATACCCAACTTCAAGGGCAAAATGGTCAACTTGGCAGCCGAGGTACCTTCAAACGCTCTGTCGCCTACCGCAACACAGTTGCTCAGGTCAACAATGACGCCTTCGGTGGTCGCGCCGCCGTCGGCAAGAATCGCCTTTCTGAATGCCTGGCGCTTGACTGCCACAACCGTGTAGTTGGACTGGCCGTCATTCAGGGTTTGCGGTACTAAGTCGCTTTCGGCTTTATCGGCAATCGTGCCGGCATAGAAGATAATTTCGCAACCGGTGGTGGTCGAGCCGTCACGCGAGTACTTACAGTAGTAGTTACCGTTTTCTGCCTTGAACTCATAGAATTCGTACATGCTCAGTTTCCATGCATCGGTGTAAGAACCGGTCATGGCGGTCTGCGCAAGCGATTCATCCATAAAGATGGTGGTCTTGTTGACATCGAAGCCGCTCAAGAAACTCAGCGGAACCGAATCCGAGCGGTCCCAAATGACCTCTAAGCTCACACCGTTTGCCACATTGAAGGCACCGGTGCCGATGCTGTTGACATTGGAGCCGATGGTGACTTCTTCAATCTTGGTGCCGCGGAACGCATAGTTACCGATGGTCACGCTTGTAATCGGCAGCACGACTTCTTTGAGCTCTTCCATATTGGCATTGGTCTGTGCATCCAAAGCGTTGTTCGGAATGGTCTGATTCTGCACCGCTGCGCTCGAGAAGTCAATCTTCTCAAGACCGGAGAAGTTATCTCGAATATCATAGAACTGTGCCGGCTTGAGCTGTATACCGTTGTTGGTAATGACTGTCAAATCGGAGCACGCCGTGTAATCGAAGCCGTAGGTGGTGAACAGCGTGGAAATCGCCTCGTAGTTGGCGCCGGTGTTCGCATCCACATTCTTTAAGTAGACCGTGAACTTCTCGCTGACAGTCTGGTCTTGGATAACAATCGAAACATCGGTTTGCTGGCCGAAAGGCTCGATATCTTCTTCCATGAAGTACGGGTCGTTGTAATCACCGCTGAAGGCAGTGAGCGCACCGTTACCGTTGATAACACGGGTGTTGTAATCGCTGCTGTTGGTTTGGTAACCGATGGCACCGCTCGAGCCGCTCTTGAGCGACAGGGAGGTAACACTGTTGTTATTCTTGACATAGGCGCCGACCTGCAGCGAGCTGCCGGAGTAATCGATATTGCCCAAATCGATGCTGTCGACCACACCGTTGTTAACAATGTAAACATCATTAATCCCGTGACCGCTGTCGACCACAATGGAATTGAGCACGGCGCCTGCGGCGAGCTTAATCATGGTATCGGAACCGGTCACTGTCAAATCGGTCGGTGCATAGGTACCGCCGCTTGTCATGGAAACAAGCTGGATGTTGCTCAGCGTGAAACCGGTCGAATCATCAATTTTGGTCGATTCGGGGTCGGCAACATTTTCGTTAACACTTAAGCCGGCATTGACATAGAGGTTACCGCCGGTGACCACGGAATTTTCGCGCTTACCGAGGAAGACATTCTGGCTCGAACCGGTACTGTTGATGCTGAAGGAGCCGAGGGTGTTGACATAGATGTCGCCATCGACATACAGTTTCGAAGTTGCCGGTACGGTCAGTTTGCGCGCATCGGTGGTCTTGTAGTTGAATACCAGGTCGCCGTGGATGCGCAAGGTATAGGTGTTTAAGTTAAGGTTGACACCGTTTTCCATTGTCAGGTTGGTCGCTGCCGGACCTTCAATGTTTTTGGTTAAGTAAATGGTGTCACCGCTGTTGGCGGAAGCAATCGCGCTTCTGAGTGCCTGCCAGGAGTCGGCATAAATGACACGGGAAGAAGCGGTGGTCTGCGGAATCGGGCCGTTTGCCTGACCGATGGTCAGAATCGGGTTGACATCGACTGTCAGGTTGCCCGGGAAAGTCAATTCATTCGGCAGCCCGGTCACACAATAGGCAAGCAGGTAATAGCCGTAGTCATCGTCTTCTATCGCGGCGCTTTCTAAAGCAACAGCGTTGTTTTTAATCGTACCGAAAGTAATATCACTGCTCGGAGAGGAGATATCGGAGGCGGAAGGTAAGGTATAGGTGGAGAGATAAGAATTAATTTGTGCAGGGGTAGCATTGCCGGAGATTTCCAGCTTGTAAGGTTTAAAATAGAAGTAGTTGGCAAGTGCTGCTTCCTGGGCGGTCATTTCGTTGTAGGTCAAATACTCGTAGGCTTTAATCCCGAAGCCGGAATTGTTGGAAACCTTGACCAGCTGGTACTTCACGGAGTTGGAAGCCATACCGATGGTTTCGGAAGATAATGACCAGTCATCGCTATCCTGCTTATCGTAGGTAGCGGTCTGTAATTGTGTTACGGTTTTGTTGCTTTGGTCAACATCATACAGAGTGACCGTGTAGTTAAACGAACCGAGCGAGAACTTGCCTCGCATCACATTGATACGGTTCGTATACCAGGCAAAAGTAACACAAATCGCCAATAACACCGTCACGATTAGCGCAATTGCGGCAATCGTTTTCTGGTGAGTATTGAGCTTTTTGGAATTTTGCTTGTTCATAATTCTCTCCAAAAAATTACCCTTTCAGTACTTAATGTAAAGTTACTTTCATTTATATTCATACCCCGCAGGGTAGAATTGACTCGTTAATTCGGAATTCGGAGTTCGGAATTCGGAATTAGTGGTGGCAAGGCAAAGCCTTGCATTTTAATGAGGAATGAGGAATGAGGAATTGTGGTGGCGCGCCTTGCGCGCATTTTAAAGATCTCTCCGCTTCGGTCGAGATGACATTTTTCTGTCATTCCGAGCGCAGTCGAGGAATCTTTAGAGCGAAGCGGAACGGGTGAGGGTGACTCCCTGCAGTGCAGGGAGATGTCACGAAGTGACAGAGGGTACGGGCTCCTGTCAGGAGTCCCTCCCTCAATTCTACATTCTACATTCTAAATTCTACATTCATTTAGCATTTAGCATTCAGAATTTAAAATTTCTCTATTTTTTCTCTGAGTTCTGTTGCTCTGCTTTCTCTTTTTCCTGCTCTTCCCTAAGCCATTGTTTGATTTCTTCTTCGCTGGGCGTTTTCACCGAATCCGCCTTCTTGGAAAGCTTGGTGAGGTTGTAAATTTCTTTACTCATCAGCGCCAGGATGATGCCCAGGAAAATGACCAAGCCGTACCACTTCTTAAAGAGGGTGAACACAAAGCTGAGTATTTTGAGCGTGCGCACATATTTGCCAATCACCTGTTCCCCGCTGATGACCGGGTCGACCAGCGCCCCGTCTTTAATGCCTTGGGTGGTGATGCGCAGCGTGCCGCCGCTGTCTTCTTCGGGCTCTTTTATCACCTTATGGGTGATATCCTTGCCCGCCATATCGCCGGTCACCGCGTGGTAAGAAATAACATCGCCCTTGTGAATGGTTTGCGGGTCGCACTCCTTGACCAAAATAACATCGTTGATTTCGAGCATCGGTGTCATCGAGTCGGAAGCGACATTAAACACATAGTAGCCGAAAATCTTCGGTTTGGCGCCGCTTAAGCGCAGCACAAACACAAACACAACCACTGCGGTAGCGGCAATCAACAAAACGGTCGATAATATACTTAAAACTTTCTTAAATGCTTTGGATTTCATTACTCGCTGGTTAAGAACTTAATGCGCTTAAATCGCATCATATGCTCGCCCATGGCGTCGTTGTCGACCGCGTCACCGTTTAAGGTCACATACCAGTAAACCGTGGTCGAAGAAGGTCTGATTTGCCCGCTGACCACCGTGCCGGCAGCTATCGTCATATTGTCATAAATAGATTGGGAGTAGACCACCTTTTTTGTGGGGTCGAGGATGCCGCCGTCGTAATAATCCGCCGCGGCTGCCAAATCATATGCCTGTTGCGAAGCATCGTTTTCCAGGTTGGAAGCGAAGCTGATGCACGCCTTTCTGTCTTTGGTAATCAATTTCGCATTCACCGTAATGCTTTGCAAGATAAAATCGCCGGTGTGCTCACTGTCGGTATAATTGGAAATGATAGTTTTAAAATACTGCCTTTCACCGGGCACCAACACGAAGTCATACACATCTTCGTTATAAAGCTCATTATTGAGGTTTTTGAGCGGGTCGGTGTCGTAGACAATCGTGCCGTTGGCCTGTTCCCAGCCGGCATAGGTATTAAAGCGAATATCCAGGTTATCGTTGGAAGCGATGTTTACACCGCGGGCTCTGGAGCGGTCGTCCATGGTGTTAAACCAGGCAAAAATTGCAAGAATAATGCCGACAATAAGCACAAACAGCAAGATTCCGTTGCCGATGAGTGCTTTTTTTTGAGCATCTTTATTTACCTTGGCTTGCTCAAGTTCTTGCATTATTGTCTCCTTTTGCATGGTTGGTTACCTGTTGCGGTTCGCTTGCGCGAACAGTGTTCAGTGTTCAGTTTTCAGTGTTCAGGTCTACCCCTCTGTCACTGCGTGACACCTCCCCTGTCAAGGAGAGGCTCGGCAAAGCCTCGAGATGGTAAAGATGAAAACATCGAACGAATTGCGATGGTTTCGTTTGCTCACGCAAACCCATCTTTTATAATCGGGTGCGGGTGTCCCGCCCTCTCTTGTTTGCCTTGCAAACATATCGAGCCGCTTGCGGGATATCGAACCGCCTGCGGTATATAAGAACCCGACCAACTAACTAAATCAAAGATTTAGAGTTGGTGCCCGGAACCTTGGCGTTCGCAGCACCTTGCGCTGCTCGGCTAACGAGTGCATAGCACATATCGACTTCTAATCGGGTGCGGGTGTCCCGCCCTCTAATTCCGCATTCCGAACTCCGCATTCCGCATTATAATCGGGTGCAGGTGCAGGTTCGCTTGCGCGAACTCGTTTTTCAGTGTTCAGAGTTCAGTGTTCAGTGGCGCACTTAGCGCGCATTTTAAAGATCTCTCCGCTTCGGTCGAGATGACAGCTTTTGTCATTCCGAGCGCCCTTTTTTGTCATTCCGAGCGCAGTCGAGGAATCTTTCTAATGCAAGGCATCGCCTTGCCACCTTTAATTCCGCATTCCGAACTCCGCATTCCGAATTAATCAAAGTAATAGATCGTTGCGCTCTTGGCGCCGAGTGCCTTGATTCTGACATCGGCGGTCGGTTCGGCAATGACTTGCTCAAACTCGTTTTCCGCCTGCAGCGCATCGGTCAATTCCTTGATTTCATCGGCACTGTAGCCGGTGTAAAGCACAAAGGCGAAACGCTTGTCACAATCCGTGAAGATGTAATCAAGCGCCAGCGGCAAATTGACCGCATCGGTTTTTGCGCTCTTCTTAAATTTACCTTTGACTATCATACCCAGGGTATCCTGCCCCAAGTAAGTCACGGCACTGAGGTTCTTGCTGCAAACAGCTTCGGCGCTTTCGCCGGCTGCCGCAAGCGTTTGGATGCCGACTGCGCGGGCAATCGCGCTGCCGGTGAGTGCCTCGGTATCGACCGCGGTAATCTCTGCTTCGGCTTCTCTTGCCGCCAGTGTGGCGGTCGCCATCGCGCCGGTGCGCTTTTCGCTCGAAGCGCAGTAATAAACGGTATCGCCGCGCTCTAATGCGGGCTGCATCGCGCGCAAGGCATCAAGCGGTGCCGCGCTCTTGTCAAATTTACCGGTACCGGCACCCAAGCTTAAGAGTGCCAGGTCGTATTTAGCTGCCAAAGCCGCGGTATCAGCTGTAAAGTCATCTACCATTACAGCTACATTGCCGCTCGGTGCACCCTTTTGGATGCTGCAAGCCGCTCTGACTAAGCTTCTAAATGCATCGACCGATAAGCCGTTGTCTAACTCTTTAATGTTTTTATAAGAAAGTGCCTTTGCTTTGGCGGCACTCTCGGCGGCTGCCGTTGCGGCAGCGACGGTGCTCTTGGAAGAAGCGCGCATTTGAGCCAACTTCTTCTTGTAAACCGCCAGTTCTTCTTTTCTCGCTGCGGCAACCGCAGTTTCCTGCTCTTTGGCAAGCGCCGCTTTTTGGTCGGCAAGCGCTGCGGTGTGGGCAGCTGCTGCCGCTTCGATATTTTGGTTGAGCGCCGCAATATCACTTTCGCGCGCGGCAATGGTATTGTTTCTCTCTGTAATCGCCTGCTCTTTGGCAGCGATATCGGCAGCTTTGGCTGCCACATCGCTTTCGAGGGCGGTGATTTGCTCTGCTTTTTGGCTTAACTGCTGCGCTCTGTCGGCAAGTTCCTGTTCCTGCCCGGCGATTTGCGCTTCTTTGCTGCTGATGTCACTTTGCAAGGCTGTAATGGTGTTTGCCTTGTCAGTGATATCCGCCTGCAAAGTGCCGATTTGCTGCGCCTGCTGCGCAATTTCATTATCTCTGTTGGCAATGAGCTGCACTTTCGCGGCGATATCGGCATTTAACTGCTCAATGGTCGCTTCGTGGGTAAGAATGGTTTGCTCGAGCGCTGCAATTTTCTCGGATTTGGCGGTAATATCCGCCTGCAATTGCGCCACCTGCTCGCCAAGCGAAGCAATCTCTGCCGCTTTGGCTTCGATTTCGGCTTTCTTGGCTGCCACATCGGCAGTCAAAGCTGCAATTGTTGCGGTTGCAGCGGCAAGCTCGGTTTCAAGGGTAGTAATCTTCTCTTCGAGAGCAGGAAGTTTCGCTTCGAGCTCTGCGACTTTGGCTTCGCTTTCCTGGAACTTCTCCTTGAATTTTGCTGCTTCCGCTTTGGCAGCTTCGAGTTCACTCGCCTTGCGGTCGAGCTCAAGCTGCATGTTGAGAATTTTGGTATCTCTATCGCTGACTTCCTTCTCCAAATGCTTGACTTCGGAAGTTAAGCGCTGAATTTTTCTCTCTTTGTTTTCATTGTCAACCGTCAGGTCGGCAATTTCTTTTTTGTGACCGGCTAAGACCTTGTCAAAATCTTCAATCTGTTGGCGCAGGGCATCACGCTCTTCGAGCACCGCCAGCTCCGCCTTTTGCTCATACAAGCGGAATTTTTCTTCTTCGGCGGCTTTGCGCTCCTGCTCCTCGCGGATTTTTTCTTCTTCATACTCTTCGCGCAGCTGCTCTTCCAAATCGGGGTTAGAGCACAGCTCAATCGCGAATTGCTGCATCACGACCGTGTCGTACAGTGCATTCTTGAAGTTGTCTGCAAGCTTACCGTCAAATTCATTACCGGCAGCCTGGTAACCGGGCTTGGTATAAGTCTCGATGTAGTTCCATAAATCCAAACTCTTTTTGAAGTTCGGGTTTTTGGTCATCAGGTTGGTGTGCAGAATCGGCGGGCGCACCGGCTCGCAACCGGTCAGCTCACGCATCAGCGGGGTGGAAAGGAAGTCACCCAAGATGGTACGAATACGCAGCACACGCTCGTAACCGGAAAGGGTTGTAACATCCGCATTCAAATCGACCTTGGTGTTGGTGTGCGATTCGATCGCAAAGCTTAAATCGTACTCCACCTTTTCATCAAACACCTGAAAATCTCTGTGCAGCTGTACTTTTGAGAACGAGTCGTTGGGCGCATCGCTGAGCGCCTTGTATCTCAAACCCACAAAGTAAGCAAGCTTTTGGAGCAAGGTGTAGAGAAAGCGGTTTTCATAAATTGCAAAACTCTCTTCACGCTGGATGTTGAGAATTCTTTCGGGGGTCACATCGCTGCCTTCCACGCGCGCAATCAGGTTGGTGTGCTGCGCCAAGTGGCGGACAGACTCGGTGGTAATTCCCCTTGCCTTTTCAATCGGCACGACCTCTTCGGTCACTTCGATAAAGCGGCGCTGCTCGCGAATGGCTTTATCGATATACATCAGGGTGCTTTCAATCGCCTCAACCCAGTCAAGGTCTACGACTCTGTAGTATACCTTACCAATGTGAGAGTCTTCGCCGACATCGGCAAGAGTTTGGGCTGCGGTCATATAGCGGTGGGAATCAATTGCCTCTAAAGACTTTCTGAGCTCCGCGTACGCGCGGTAGTATTTTTCCATTTGTTCCATTCCGGCATCCCACCTCCTTAATTAGTGAATAATGAATAGTGAATAATGAATCTAACTGATTATCCGCACTTACCACTGTCGGGTTCGCGAAGCGAACAAAACACTGAAAGTCGGTTCGATGTGTCTTCTCACATCTTCTTGTCGCCCCTTGATGAGGGGAGATGTCGGCAACGCCGACAGAGGGGTAGACCCCTCATTCACTCTTGAATTAATAAATTGATTGTTTTATCAATATACTCACAAACCTCATAGAAGTTGTTTTCTATCATTTCATTGTTAATTCTTATTACTTTATAAAATTTACCCTCTATTCTTTTTGTTCGAAACTGATCGTTAATGATTCCTTGTGGAGTAGAGTGATTTTCACCATCAATTTCAATAATCAGATGTGCCTTAGCACAATAGAAATCTGCAATGAATTCACCAATGATTTTCTGCCGCTGAAACCTTAAAGGGTAACTTCTAAGAAATAAATACCACAGTTTTCTTTCACAAGAAGTCATATTTTTTCTCAGGTTTCTTGAAAAGGCAATCTTTTCTTTATTGTAGTCAATCACCGGTCTACCCCTCTGTCACTTCGTGACATCTCCCTTGGAGCGGGCGCCAGACCCTCTGTCACTGCGTGACGTCTCCCTAGCAGGGAGCACCTCGTCAAGGGGCGACGAGAAGCGGTAGGAAAACACGCTTAATTCACATTCTTCGTTTTGTTCGCTGTCGCGAACCCCACAAGAGAATGAGGGTTAAATAACATCAGACTAATTTCTGCAATCTTCTTAAGTACTCTTTACATTCGCCCATGTTTTCTTCGCCCCAGAGTTCATCGAGGTAGTCGCACAGACCATCGATTTCATCACGGATGAAGGAGAGGTTCAACTGCTCGAACTTTCTCAAAACCTTCTTAGCGAGAACATAGTCGATACCGTCAACTTCCGTGCCGCCGCAACCGACATAAGCCGGTACGAAGTCACGCAGCTGCTTGACAATACGGTTACCGAAAGCCAAGCGGAAGTGCTCGATTACGTAGTCATCCAGCATTTCAATCTTGTGCAGGTTTTCTTTGGAAACCTTGTTGGCTTCTTTCGCGGCATCGAGCAGTTCTTCGAGGTAAACTGCGGAAAGATGCAGCGGTTCGGTGTCGGGTGCCTCAAAGGGTGTACCCTTGGTGTTAATATCAATCGGCATCGCACGGTCATACACCTTATCGGTGATAGCGAAGGTCGAGTCGTCGTTATTTGCCGTGCCGACATACCACATGTTGGTCGGGAGAGTCAGCTTACCGTCTTCCAAATGTTTCGGGTCGGAATCCCAAACGGAAGGCACAAGGTCAACAATCCACTCGTCTCTGGAAGGCATTTCCAAAATGGAAAGCATTTCAGCGAAGTAGTACTCGACACGCGCGATGTTCATTTCGTCGAGGATAACGACATAGGGAACTTCGGTGTAGGTCGCTTCGTACATCTTCTCAAGCAAGTCGGTTTCGTTGTAGCGCTTGGTAAATTCGTTAAAGTAACCGAACAGCTCGGAACGGTCACGCCAAGACGGCTGCACGGATGCGATAACCGCATCGTTATAAATGAACTTACCGAAAGCATACGGCAGAGACGTTTTACCTGTACCGGAAATACCTTGCAGAATCAACAGTCTTGTTGAAGCAAAGGAAGAAAGGAACAGGCGAATGATTTTAATCTCATAAAACAGCCCCATGCGCGAGCAGGCGAAATTGCGGAATCTGTCGCAAATTTCGGGCAGCGTGATGGTCTTGTCGAATTCGGGGTCGACATGGTCTGCCATTCTTTCGTCCACCTTAGTGAGCTTGTAGAAACGGCTGCCGCCATCGAGTTCGTCTTCACCATTCTTGTTAAGCGCTTCCATCTCTTCGCCGGTCAGCTCGGAGATTTCATTGGGGTTCAGACCAATCTGAGAAACCTTCATCGAGAGGATTTTATCCTTCTCCAGGTTTAACTTCATGACTTCTTTGTTGAGGGCATTGACTTCTTGCACCAACGTTGCCTGGTCTGCCTTCTTGGTCTTGTTTTTAAGGGATTTTTTAATCGCTTTAACTACAAGGATGATGATTAACACCAACAGCGCAAGGATTAACAGAAAGAAGAAAATACCAACACCCCAACCCATACCGGCGGAGCCGCTGTTCTTGATAATATCGATATACTTTGTGAAATCGAAAGCACTGCCAATCCCGACAACAAGGGCTTTTAAGCCTTTCCAGATGCTGCCGAAAAATTGACCGAGAAATTCAAATAAAAAACTAAATACTGTATCCACGAGATTTCTCCCCTCGTTAAAAATTTTAAAAAATACTTTAAAAACTTGTTAGCCGTCAGCCGATTAGCCTATTGGCATATTGGCGAATGGTGGCGCGCTTTGCGCGCATTTTAAAGATCTCTCCGCTTCGGTCGAGATGACATTTACTGTCATTTCAAACAATTTACTGTCATTCCGAGCGCAGTCGAGGAATCTTTAGAGCGAAGCGGAACGAGCGCGAGTGTCTCGCCCTCAATATTTGCGGAGCAAATACTTCATAGCGACAGCTACTTCATAGTAACAACTACTTCATATTCCGCAGGAATACTTCATTGAGCGCTATCAGCGCTCCGCCTTGCCCCACTCGGCTCCGGCCGCTACTGCCGACCATAGCAGCCGGTTGCCTAATGGTTCACTAAATTATAATAATATTAATAATTAATACTATTTGATTAGTCCTCTGAAGGCTCGGAAACCGTTTCGTCCTGCTCCGGTTCAGTCACAGCCTCTGTGCTTTGTTCCGCCGCAGGCTGTTCGGTTTCTTCTGCTTCATCGCTCTTCTCTGCCGGTTGCTCCGCTGCCGCTTCGGTTTGCTCCGCTGCAGGGGCTGCCTCTTCAGGTGCCTGCTCTGCAGTTTCTTCCGCTGCGGGTGCCGGGGCTTCCTCACTCTCCGGAGCTGCGCCTGCGACAAGAGCGTCACCGCCCGATTGCGCTTTCTGCTTCTCCAGATACTCGAGAATCGCTTGAGCTTTCTGATCTTCAGATAATCCGGAGCTATCTGAAGAGTCATCGCCCATCATTTCTTTAGCAGCTTGAAGGGCTGCCTCCTTTTGTTTCTCCTTGTTGTAGTTCAAGAAGTTGGTGATAAATCTGACTAATTCATAGATGAAGAACACAATCATCGGTAACACGACCGCAAGGAAGAAACCGGTAGGCTTTCTCAAAAAGTCGAGCACAGAGCCCATCTTTTGAATGCGAATACCGTCATCTTTACCCTCTTGCGACCAAACGGAGACAATCGCATCGTGAATGACAAAATTTTCGTCTTCAATATCGTTGTTATCACCCTTGGTTTCGTACACAATGGTGCCGGTATTGAAGCGGTCTGTAATCTTGACAATTCTGTGCGTGTTGAGCACGGAAACATCGTTGCCGTTATCATCTTTAATGGATGTAAAGAAGGTAACAATGTCGCCGACTTTATACTCCTGGTCGGGCGCTACCTTTTTTCCGACAATCAGGTCACCTGTCTCGAAGACAGGTGACATGGAATTCGATTGTACGGAGAAAGGAACGTAGCCGAATAAATTCGCTACACCGCTATCCCGGGCAGTAAGTGAAATAATCGCAATGACTGCGGACACTATTACTACCAACACGATAAAAATGTCTATAATAATATTTAATACTTTCTTTAAAACTTCCATAACCCGAAATAGCCTTTCCTCATCTTTTAGATAAAATTAGCCGAAATTCTTAATCATTTAATAATGATTATAATAAGTTACAACGTATCCTTCAATTATGAACCTGCAGTTGCGCTGGTGGTGAAGGAAAGGGTAAGACCGGAAACAGCCTTAGCCATCATGTTGTTGTTACAAGCAGGGTCATTACCTTCAAGCCATACTCTAACAGTTACAGGAAGAACCGAGTTAACTGTGAAAGGAGTGCTGAAGATAGCGCTGTTTGCATTTGCAACGCTGTAGGTCGGGGTGCCCTTAGTCAAGCCGGAAACGGTCTCGCTGGTGCTGTAAAGGTCAGCAAAGGTGGGCTCGGAACCGGTTGCGAAGGTAGCAGTGCTGCCCAGAGCAATGTTGGTCGGAGCAGTGTTGCCGGTGTAGAAAATCTTGGTTTCGCCGTTCTGACCGCCAACCTGGATAGAAACTCTAAGAAGAGCGGAGAATTCGTTAGTAGTCACATCAAGTGCAGTGAGCTTCAGGTAGGAAGCTGTGGTACACTTAGCAACGAAGGAACTCTCATAGAAGTTTGCGGAAGAAGTAGCGGTATCAACGCTGACAACTTCGGTCTCAAGCTCGCTCGGGCTGTCGCCGATGGTAACAGTATAGAGGTTACTACCGTTCACAGAGGAGCAAGGAGTTACGGTCTGTGCAGGACTTGCACTGGTAAGGTCAACACTTGCGGACCAACCTTCACCGTCGTATGTGGTGCCGGTCGGAGCAAACAGCAAGGATGTTGACTGCGAGGACGCGATGTTCACGCCGGATGCAGTGGCATTCTGGTTAACCGAGAACCATGCATAGGTTGCGCCGCCAAGAGCGACAACAGCAACTAAAAGCATAGCGACGGAAGCCAATAAAGCCTTTTTACGCATGTTTTTTGTTTTCATTGTTTAATCCTCCTTTAGGATTTCTTTCCGTACTATCGAAAAGATTAAAAA
The DNA here is from genome assembly GCA_017432485.1 of Clostridia bacterium. Lineage (GTDB taxonomy): Bacteria > Bacillota > Clostridia > Oscillospirales > Acutalibacteraceae > RUG714. The sequence continues at coordinate 2,434 of JAFRJB010000085.1, read as the reverse complement.
ATTTATTTATTTAAAATGTGCGCGCGTTGTTTCAGGAGTATACCGGGGCTTGACTCTCTTCAGGGTCGGCAACAGAGAAGAGAATTCTCGACCTGATATAGCCGCCTAAAACATCGTTTGTACATTCTAAATCGTTTCCTTCGATCCAAATGACCACTGTGTATTTGTCAATTGAACCGGGGGCGAAGTCTTTGGTCTGCGTTTGCATAATGGTCGTAGCGTCCAGCCAGGCAATGGTGCCTTTTTCGGCTTTTTCGCGATCCGCCTTCGTGCCCTTCGCGTAGATTAATTCTTCGCCGTTTTTATATATCATCACCCTGATTGCCTCATCCATCCCGTTGGCGGTACCGGTCAATTCCATTGTGCCGGTGTAGTCGAGACTGTTTTTACCGCCGTTTTTGAGATAGAAGGTGTAAGCAAGGTAATTTTCGCCGTTGTGCGCACCGTCTTTCTTATCTAAGTTTTTGGGGAGCCAGTCATAGGTGATGTTGGTCGCATCCTGCACCTTCGGGGCGCTTAGCTGAATGGCAGGGTCCTTAAAACTCTCATCGGTGCAAAGCTGAATACCGTTTTCGCGCAGGTTACGGTCGGTGCTGATGACCAAGTCGCCGTAAAGCGTGATAAAAATGGAAACAAGCCACAAAATCAGCAATATTAATAAAATGGTAAGAATGGTAATTAAAATTTTCTTAATTAACTTGGAACTGCGCGTTTGTTCCTCCGCTTCCTCTACGGCATAGGACCGACCGACAATGCGCTTGGTCTGCGCCTCTAAAGAATTCAGGTCATGCGGGGTGAACTCTTCTGCAGGTTTTGTTTTCTTCTTTCTTGCCATTACATTTCTCCAAATGAATATTTGTCAGCATATTAGCTGTTAGCATATTAGCTGTTAGCGATAGGTGGCGCGCTATGCGCGCAATTGTATGGAAGTTCGGTTTACCGAATCTGTTGCCTGTTGCCTGTCGGCTCGGCGGTCTGCAAGCGCCGCCGTTCCGAACTCCGCATTAGTTAGCGGCAACCTTGTCGCCCTGGAAGTTGAGCTGTACCGAGAAGCCTGCCTGCTGCACGGAGTCAACACACAGCGGGTCTTCGCCTTCAATCCAAACGCGCACGGTGACTTTCTTGGGCGTGTTTGCCTCGAGCGAGCAAATCTTGTTGGCATCGGTATTTTCGCTAATCGACCAAAACGCATTGGTTTGGTTTGCCGCATAGCCGCGCTGCTCGATTTCATAAATCCTGGGGCTTTCGCCTTCGGGCGCAAAACTCACGCGCGCGGTGCGGATCACTTCTGCCTGAGCGGAGGTGTTGCCGGCGGCGGAGGTGATTTTGGTGCCGTCGTTCGCGCCGTCTTCACTCTCTTTGTCGGTCAAATAAACATCGACATTGTTGCCGGAGATTAACCACAAATCCATCAGCAGGTATTCGCCTGCGCCGGGGCCCTCGGTGGTGCGCTCGGTGCCGTTTTGTAAGAAGAGCCTGGTGCCGACACTGTCGTTGGAATTTTGAGTGGACAGCGGCTCTAACTTGATATCGGGCAGAGTCTTGTAGTTGTTGGCGGTCAACTGCGCATTAATCATATCGGCAGTCACGCGCTTCTCATAGGCATTAAGGTCATTGCCTAAGTTGGAAGTGGCGATTCTCAAATCGCTGCCGGTTGTACAGTTCATGTCTAAACCGTCGGTACCCGCCAAGCCGGAAACGGTGAACCACGCAAGGGTGGTGGTAATCATAACCATCAGAGCAATGATGAAGATGGAAAACGATGTTTTGTACTTCACCCTGGCGCGGAGAGTCGCAAGCTCGGCGTTGAGCTCTTCTACTGTCTGCAGCTGCTCATTGATATCGGGACCTCTGTTTTCTGCCATTCTCGCGCTTCTCCTTTCGCTTACTTAATATATATAAAAGAATAAATAACTTTTTGCACACTTATTATAATAAAATACCGCGTTTTTTTCAATAATAATCGCCTAATTTATATATATTTAATAAAAAATCTGTTTTTTTTACAAAATTACCACTAAAATTTTGGAAGAATGCCCATACGCTTCTGCTGTTTTCTACAATTTCAGCGCTTTCCTTCCCTCGATTTTGTCTATTTTTTACTAAAGTTTTTTTACTTTACACCCGCATTTTACAGCTAAATTTACCCAAAAACGTGCGCACCCCTCACTTTTTTCGGGCGTTTTGAGGCGCGAAACGCCCGAATGCGGAATGCGGAATGCGGAATGCGGAATTAGTGGAAGGGGCACCCTTACCCGATTTGAAAAAATGTGGAGTTTGGAGAGTGGAGAGTGGAGTTGTGGTGGCAGGTTCGCTGCGCGGTGCGCGCAGCGAACAGTGTTCAGTTTTCAGTTTTCAGTGTTCAGTTGTGCCGCAAGCGGCACATTCTAATGCAAGGCTCTGCCTTGCCACCTTTAAGTCCGCATTCCGCATT
>JAFRJB010000084.1 GCA_017432485.1 Clostridia bacterium | reverse complement strand
GGAATTGAGCGAAGCGGAACGAGTGCGAGTGTCTCGCCCTCACTTCTTACCTCTTCACTATTACTTCTTACTTCAATAAGGATTTGGGAGCCGTAAGGGCTCTACAAATCCTTATTTGTCACATTGTTGTGAAAAATGCACAACATTTTCGGTTTTTCATTGTAATAATTCCTCACTTTTTGTAATTATTGTCAATAGTAATAGCAGGGAAAAGTGTGCTATAATTAACTCAGTTAATTAATAGGCGCTATTATATATAATTCGTCTGTAAATTTTGAGGGGCAGGTTAACTGCTATTCTTTTACCTCAATAAATTAACTGCGTTGAATAACTGCTATCGGTTTCAACCAAGTAAAAATGTGCTATGAGAAAGCAGTAGAAACTAAAACACCGGTCTGTGCAACTATTCCACTGCAGACTGCGCGAACTCAAAGAAAAGGGGAATGGCTTATGAAGAAATCATTCGCAAAAAGAGCATTGGCACTGGTGCTGAGCACTATCATGCTGGCATCCTGCTGGCTATTCACCGCACCGACCACCTCCGTGGCGGCAGGTGCATCAGAGTATGCATACCGTATTGAGCATCAGGATGCAAACCCTGTTTATCATGTTGAGATTGATATGCACATTCTTGATGCCGGTAACGGTTTTAACCGAGTCTTTAAAGGCACGCAAACAGGTAACCCCGACGGCGGGATTTGGGATGATAAAGACTATAAAGACATGGGTGGTATCGTGATTTGGTATAAGGATAATAACGGTACCGCGGCAAGCGAAATAGATTATTCCATTGACTTTAGCCCGACTAACGCAAAAATCGCATACTATCACAGTGACGGGTCACAAGTCACAAATAACACCATGTTTCCGAACAGCGATTCAGGTTCACGCGACAACTGGGATGATAAATACTACACCCTTTGCTTGGATTTGAGCGGTTTCCCGACTGCCTATGCCGTGTATAACAACAATGACCATATGAAATTTAGTTGGGGTTGGAAGCCGGATACATGGACCGATTTTGAAATCACGCAAATCCGTGTCAGCGGTTATGACAGCAGTGTGGATGTTACAAGTGAAGCATATCCTGCTTATCGTCCGATTTTTACCGGCAACATTCGTTCTGCCAGCACGGACGGTGCGAATTGTTCTCGTTACTACATCCAACAAGACGGTACGGTTTCTATTTGGCGACCTAATGAGTTCGGCTCTAATTTTGAGGGAAATACCGATAATAACTGGGTGCATTTTTCCGATTTTGCAGACGGACAGGACGCGATGAAAACAGGCGGCAGCTTTAATGCGGCTTATTCCAAATCCTGGGATATGCCCTACCCGGAATTAGCTGATTACAGCTATACAAGACTTTCCGGTGAAAATAATTACTACCCGGCACCCGAACATGCCGTATTGACCGCACCTTATGTATTCGGCAAAGACCAATACGGTGCGCAGTTGGCAGGTACCGTCACCTCTTCTTTTGTATGCCTCGGTGAAAAGTATTACGATGGCAGTGCCTGGCAAAATGCTTCTTTCGGTGAGCCCTCTTATGCTTTTAATAACCAAACCGCAGAATTAACACCGTTAAAAGCAAACGGGTATCAGTATCACCAATTTTCCATTCGTCCGCAAACCGAATGGGTGATTGGCGGTCAATATATTAATGTCAATGGCGCTACCAATGGTATGTACTACGGTAACACAAAAGCCGCTTTAATGAATTACACACCGCAAACCATTACCTGGCAACATTACACCGATAACAGCGCAGGGAATACCGGCACTTTACAACAACCTACTACCGAAGTGTTTTACGGTGACACGCCGGCGGCGCGCACCGATTTACCGACAGCGTATTATGATAACGCGAGCCACCATTCCGGCGGCTCCTTTACCACGGGACCTGTAACCGAAGATACGACTTACACCATGCAATATGCCGTAAATGAGGAACATACAATATCCTATAGCGAACTGAGTAATACGGATGAGGAATATCACAGCAAGCACTTGGCAATTTGTACGGCGGGCTGCGGATATACAAATAAGGTGGACCATACTTATGACGCAACGAGTTTTTCCTTTGCGGCAGACGGTAAGAGTGCCGATGTCAGCAGGCAGTGTACCGTCAACGGCTGTAAGCATACGCAGTCCGGCAGTGTGTCATTAGACGGCGGCGGTATTACAAGCGCCGTTAAAACACCGGCAACCTGCCTAACTGTAGGTACCACCACCTACACGGCAACCTCACCGTTTGGCGACGGCGCCACCGACACCAAAGATGTAGATGATATTGCGGCGCTCGACCACGATTGGACAGCCACAAGATTTACCTTTGCGACAGACGGTAAAACCGCAACCGCATACAGAGATTGTAAAAGAGACGCTTCTCATAACCAATCACAAGGGGCAGTGGTAACAAGCGAGGTGATTACACCCGCAACCTGTACTGCTCCCGGTACTACCCGCTACACGGCGACTTCGACTTTCAGCGGTGATAGTGCAACAGATTATGTAGATAAAGAGGATATCCCGGCACTTGGTCACAACACTACCGGTGAAGGCTGGCAAACTTCTGCAGAGCAGCATTGGAAAAACTGCATTAACGGTTGCGGCGTGAAGCAGGAGTTAGCCGACCACGATTGGAACACTTGGCAAGACAATGGTGACGGCACGCACTTTAGAAGCTGTAAAGTCTGCGGTTACAGAGCCGGCGAATCTCACAGCGGCTACACTTTCGAGACAACAGCACCTACTTGTACCGCGCAGGGCTACACCACTTACACTTGCCCGACTTGTAATTATTCCTATGTTGATAATTACACCACTGCTTTAGGGCATGATGCTTCCGGCACTTATCAGTCCGACGGTTCCAACCACTGGAAAGTCTGCCAGCGCGCAGGCTGCGGTGCGGATATCTACGATAACGACGGCACTTGGACTGCCGGCAGAACCGGGCACACTTGGAATGAAGGCTCGGTGACCACCCAGCCGACTTGTACGAAAACCGGTATCCTGACCAAGACCTGTACGGTTTGCGGCAACAACAGCAACACTTCCGTGGTGCCTGCACAAGGTCACGACTACACCACCAATACTAAGAGGGATGCCGAGACTTTAAAGACAGAGGCAACCTGTACGACCGATGGTGAGTACTACTACACCTGTTCGCGCTGCGGCGATATCAGCAACAGCATTTACTACACGGCGGATGTAGAAGGCACTATAGGCTACAGACTCGGTCATGATTACAGGCAGACCACTTACTCACCGAAAGATTCTTCACCCGGTTTCGAGTACTTCAAGTGCTCTCGCTGCACACTGATGCGTGCTGCTGATTATAACACTTCCAAGGATATCTATGAAATCGACGAATCTAATCCTACCGAGTATTCCGGTGCGAATGCGTTAGACCGCTTGGCAAACGATGTCATCAATGATGATACCAACACTTCGAAAGTGCCCGGCGCGAATTTCAATGACTTTATTGACCAGACCATTCCGCAGGGCGATGGCGGTTACAGTTACGCAGACAGAGGCGCCGGCTTGCGCTTGATGAAGACAGCGAGCGGTCAACCCGACACCAGCTTTGATGCCGACAAGAGAACCCCGCAGGATATGCGCTTTTCCGGTGCAGCATCCGTACCCGCAGGTTTGGATGTGGCAATCAACCCGGCGTATTACAACTACACGCAGGCGCAGCTGATTGAAGCGGGTGTTGACAATGCGATTGTAGACTTCGGTTTCATTTACTCGCAAACGACTTATGTGGAAGACACTTATGAAAACGGCTTTGCGGATATGACACTCGAAAACAGTGCGGCAGATGCAAAACTTGCGCGCATGAGTGTTCCGGCTCAGAATGCAGCAAAAGGTACCTTTAATAAGAATACCAATAACTGGGTTGGTGTGACCTATCATGTCCATAACCAAGGCAATGAGTCGGATAACGACCAGTTCACCTTCAATCTGGTAATCCAAATCAGAGCGAAGAACTGGAAGTACTACTATATCGGCAGACCTTACATGAGGTATATGTACCGCGGTAAGCTCTACACGGTTTATGACAACTGTGCTTCCAACGGCGGTGAAGAAGGCGGCTATCCTTCCTCAAACCTGGTATACGGCATTGCGGATGAAATGGTTAAATACTCCGACCCGCTTGCGTGGTATGCACAAGCAAAGATTATCGACCATAATGCAGATATCCCGGCAGGCGATATTCCTTGATAAAATAAAAACAAACAAAATCGGCTGAGCATTTGCTCAGCCGATTTTTTCGAAAAATTCTTATTTGTCAAAGAATACTTTCCTTGCATTCGTATCAAATATTTTTATTATTTCTTCTTCGCTGAAATGGCAGGCTTTGATTTGGGCAATACTTTGCGCCTGGTCGCTCCAAGGGGAGTCGGAACCGAAGAGAATTTTATCGGCGCCGTGCTTTTTGACCATACGCTCAAATTGTGCGCTGTCAAGCATGCGCCGTGTTTCTGCCGGCACTTTTATCTCTTCAGGCGGCACGTAACTGCCTAAAGAAAAAGAAGTATCGAAATACACATTTTCGCCGCAAAGTTCTCGCTCTACTGTATCCCAGCCTTTCCAACCGCCCATATGCGCGAGCACCAACTTTGGCGGTGCGATTTCGCGCAACACGGTTTGAATGTGGCTGACAGACGAAAAATTATGGTGCATAATGCCGATATCCAGCCCCGCATGTACCACGACAGCCAAATTCAGCTCGGCAGCTTTTTCAATAATGCGCAGGTAGCGCAAATTATCTAAATCTACCCCTTGATAGGCAGGGTGCAGTTTAATGCCCGTCATGCCACGCGCGGCAATGCGCGTAAGTTCCGCGGCATAACCCTCAAAATCCGGGTGCATACCGCCGAGCGAAAAAAGCCCGGTTGCAGGGGTATTTTCATTTTTTTGCAGTGCAATATCATTAAGCTTGACCACTTGCTTTGCATTTGTCATCACCGGCAGTAAAATGGAGTAGTCAATCCCGGCTTTCTGCATCGATTGCTGCAATGCGGTGTCTGTTCCCGCCAAATAAGCGCGCGAGCAGGCTTTTTTTTCTAATTGTGAAACCACTTCCGCTGCCATCGCATCGGGGAAGGTGTGGGTGTGGGCGTCTATCATAAAAAACTCCTTTAAAAAATCGGAAATATGAATACAAAATACATCATAATATACTTTGCAGAAGAAATCAATTCATTTTCCGCGTTTCCACTTCTCGTTATGCGTTAATAACAGTTGTATTTTATAATTCTATATGATAAAATATAGTAAATATGTTTGGGCGGATTTTGTATGAGTAAAGAGAAAGTGTCATTTGGCGAGAGAGCCAAAAAAGCTATCGGCATTGAAGGGGATACCAAAAAAGTGGTTTTCCCCATGCTCAACTATACGGCGACCAATATTTCCACCAGCGGTGCAGGCTATTTTTTTAGCCTGTACTATATTCCTTTTTTGGTCTATGTGGAAGGGCTTTCTCCTTCGCAGGTAGGCTTGATTATTCTCATTAAATCGATTTGGGATGCGATTACCGACCCGCTTATGGGTGTCATTACCGACCGCACGCATTCGCGCTTCGGCAAGCACCGGGTGTATATCATCGCGGCGATTGTGCCTTTTGTGGTCACATTCTTTATGACTTGGTACTCCTTCGGTTTGAGCGGGCATGCGAGCAGCAATGCGGTGATGCTCTATTACATAGCCGCCTATGTGCTTTACAGCACGGCAACGACTGTTTTAACCGTGCCGCACACCGCAATGCTCCCCGAAATGGCGCCTGATTACTTCTTGCGTACACAGTATAACTCCGTCGGCTACCTGATGAATTCGGCGGGTATGGTGCCCACCTTTATTCTGGCTTCACTCGTGCTCAATTTTGTGCGCCCGGCTAAATTGACGGTCGGCTCTTTCTTTGGCAGTGTGCTTAACTGCTTTACCCATTCGCTTGACCCCGACACCGTTCCCAAAAGCCACTATTTGGTAGTCGGTTTAGTATTGGCGGCGGCGTATATCATTCCGCTGTCGATTACGGCGAGAAAGTGTAAAGAGAGAAGTTCTCTGCATGATCATTTCGAGCCTTTCAACAGCACCTACGCCTTTAGAGAGTATGCCCTCGTTTTCAAAAACAGAGCATTTCGGCAGTATTTTATTATCAGCATTCTCTATATGTTTGCGACCGGGTTTTACAACTCATCTAAAATTTTCTTATTTAAAGAACTTTCCGACACCTATTTTCTTTACGGCATTATCAATATTATCGCCGGTATATGCGAAGCCTCCGGCTTCCCGCTTAACTATGCCATTACCAAAAAATTCGGCAAGCAAAAGTGCTCGTGGATTACCACGCCGTTTTGGATTGCGTCGCTTGCGATTGTGCTCTTTATCACCGGGCCGAAAACCGAGAGCGGTAAGTGGCTGAATGTGGTGCTTATTCTCGTGCACACCGTTATGTATAACTTCGGGCTTTCGGGCATCGGTTTTACGACTTCCAACACCTATCCCGATATTACCGATGTGGATGAAATGATTATCGGCAGGCGCAGGGAAGGGGTCATTGCGACTTTCTCTACCTTTATTAAAAAGATTGCTTCGGGTATGATGGGCATGTTTGTGCTCACCGGCTTGGAGTGGTTCGGCGTCAACACCGCCAACAGTTCTTCAACCACCATTCGCGGCAGTATTGCCGGCGGCAAGCATGCGTATGATATTTTCGGCCCGTTTTTTGACGGCACATTCGGCATTAAGTTTTTCAGCGCCATTGTGCCTTTGTTGTGCATTATCGGCTCACTGTTAGCGCTGCGCCACTTTACCATGACCAAAGAGCAGCACACGATGATTCGCGCCGCGATTGCCACCAAGCGCAAATACGGCGCAGTGATTTTGAGTGAAAAAGATAAGGCCGCCTGCGAATCTATCGCCGGGCAAAAGTGGGAGAATATGTGGCTGAGCACCGTTGAAGAGGGCGGGGAAGCGCACTTGCTCGAAGAGCCCGAAAACGGCAAGTATGCCATCTTGGAAGAAGAAAAGAGAAAACTCGAAGAAGAAATCGAAAAGAGCAAAGCGAGCCTTTTGTAATAGAATGATGCAGAGGTGAAAGCGATGAAAACATTTTTATTTTATTTTGTGCAGTGGACTTGGGGATTGCCGGTCAATTTGGTCGGGCTGATTATTTTCCTCATCTGTAAAGCCCTCGGCAGAAAAAGTGAAAAATTCGGTTATGCCTACATTACCTACCTGCCGTGGAACCAGGGCGGGCTGTCGATGGGGTTGTTTATTTTTATGAAAGGCGACCACCCGAACAAGATATGGACTTACAATACCCGCATCCACGAATACGGGCATACCTGGCAGTGCTTACTGCTCGGTGTGTTCTACTACCCGGTTATCGCCATTCCCAGCGCTATCTGGTGCAATTTCTTTGAAGGCTACCGCCGCAAAAACAATGTTTCGTATTATGTCTTTTACCCCGAAAAGTGGGCAAATGCCTGGGGGCAAAAGTTTTCAAAAATGAAAATGGAATTACCCGAACCCGCGAAGGAGCGTTCTTTAGAGGTGTAGGGTGAAGAAGCAATCAATTCAAGGAGGAACCCATGCAAATTAACTATGAAATTTCCCGTTTGGCAAAGTATGCCCTCGACAACGGCTTAATCGCAGAGCAGGATAAAGATTACTGCATCAACCGCGTGCTCGCAAAGCTCGGCTTAGATGAATATGAAGCGGTTGAAGTTACCGAAGAAAGCCCCGAGCTGCCGCAAGAGATATTAGATAACATTCTCGACTGGGCGTTTGAAAACGGTGTGCTTGCCGACAACGGCATTACCGCCAGAGATATTTTTGATACCGAATTGATGGATTGCTTTATGCCGCTGCCTTCCGCGGTGCAGCAGCGCTTCTTTGCGCTGTATGCCGAAGACAAAAAGGCGGCAACCGATTATTACTATAATCTTTCTTATAAATCGAATTATATTCGTATGGACCGTATCCGCAAAAATATGATATGGACTGCCGATACGAAATACGGCGATATCATTATCAGTATCAATCTCTCTAAGCCGGAGAAAGATTCCAAGGCGATTGCCGCTGCGCTTAACAGCAAGCAGTCTTCCTACCCGAAATGCCTGTTATGTAAAGAAAATGTGGGCTATAAGGGGACAATGACACACCCGGCGCGCGCCAACCACCGCATTATTCCGATTGATGTGATTAAAGATGAAAGCTGGTTTATGCAGTACAGCCCTTACGTATACTATAATGAGCACTGCATTGTGTTTAAGGGCACGCATGAACCGATGAAGATTACCAAAAAGACTTTTGAACGCCTGCTTGGTTTTGTGGACAGTATGCCGCATTACTTCTTAGGCTCCAATGCGGGGCTGCCGATTGTAGGCGGTTCCATCTTAACCCATGACCATTATCAGGGCGGTAATTTTGAGTTCCCGATGGCAAAGGCACCGGTTGACCAACCCATTGCGATTTCACAATTCCCCTCGGTGGAAGCCGGGCTTGTGAAGTGGCCGATGAGTGTCATTCGCATTCGCCACGAGAGCAAAGAGGTGCTTGCCGATTGCGCCGATTACATCAATAAAGTGTGGGGTGCCTATACCGATGAGGCGGCATTTATTCTCGCCGAGACCGATGGCGAGCCGCACAATGCCATTACTCCGATTTGTCGCTATCGCAACGGTAAGTTTGAATTGGATTTGGTGTTGCGCAACAATATTACGACAGAAGAGTTTCCCGATGGCTATTACCACCCGCACCCTAAGTACCACCACATTAAGAAAGAAAATATCGGCTTAATTGAAGTGATGGGCTTGGCAATTTTGCCTGCAAGGCTCAAAGACAGTATCGCAAAATTGGAAATTGCTCTCAAAGACGAGAGCAAAGCAGAGGAAATTTTTGCTGCCGAAGAGATGAAAATACACTACGATTGGTATTTGCAACTCAAAGAAAAGCACTTTGCGCCTGAAGCCGTGGCGGAAGGCATTCGCCAATCGATGGGTGAAATCTTTGCCTGCATTTTGGAAAACGCGGGTGTGTATAAAAACAGAGAAGATTTTATGCGCTTCTGTAAAACGCTGTAACAGTCTTGTCAGGTAACTCTCTTTGATAACAGAAAGGAAGTTTTTTCAGTGAAAGTTCGCGATGTGATTATCATTGTATTAGTTGTCATCTGCGCCGGTCTTGCGGTGACAGTCGGCATTTTTGCGCGCAAATACGCACCGCAGGTAACCGAAACACAGCCGCAAAGCCAAACTGCACAAACGACTGCCAAAGACATAAGCAAGGTTGCTACAAAAAATATTACGCTCGCTTTGAGCGAATACCGCGCGTATTTAACCTGGCAGGCAGTTGACGGTGCAAGCGGGTACTATGTGTATTATGATGACGGCAACGGTTGGCAAGAATACGGCAAGACCAAAAAAATTGATTTTCGAGGAAAAGATTTAGCCGGCGGTACCAGCTATTTGTTTGGCATTAAGCCGTATTCTCTTTCGGGAAATAAAGAAGTCATTTCTGAAAAATTTGTTTATACCATAGGCGGCAATACCTTGCCGAATACGCCGCAAGTCAAAGTTAATAAGGCGGGAGACGGTTATCAACTGACTTGGGAAGCAATCAACCATGCCGATGAATATATCGTATATACGATGGCGCAAGGGCAGACAGAGTGGAAGCGCGAAACCATCACCAAAAAAACACTGTATTTGATTGAAAAGGCGCCTGCCGACACCTTTTTTGCGGCAGTTAGAGCGGTGCGCTATGCCGACTCGCAAAAGTATGTCAGCGACTACGTAAAAATCCGTGTGAGTGCCGAAAAAACGGAAGGCAAACTGTATTCCTGCGGAGATTCCATTGCAATCGGTGTCGGCTCTCACGGTTACAGTTATGCCAATATCTTTGCCGAGGAGCATCATTTGGAAATGGTCAATGGAGCTGTTGCAAGTGCACAAATTTCTTCTCAAAATAAGGGTGTTGACCATGTTGGGCAAAGAATTATGCAGCAAGTGACCGACCAATACCAATATGTGATGATTGAAGGCGGCAATAACGATTATTTCTTCGGCGCCACACTCGGTACGGTGACGGCTGACGGCACCAAAGAATTTGATATGAATACCACTTGCGGTGCGCTTGAAAGCGCATTGACTTATTTAAAAGAGAAGTGTCCGAAAACGAAAGTGATTGTTATTCTGTCACACGATGCGGCAGAAAGAAGCGAGGTCAAAAACAGCATTGGTCTTACATTGGCGGATTATATGGATGCCATGCGCGCCATCTGCAAAAAGTACGGCGTAACGGTTGCCGATTGCTACAGGGAAAGCGGCTTGAACACAAAGGATTTAAGTTTGAGTGATATGTACACGCACCACTATAACGGTGTTTACCCGAAAGGCGACGGTTTACATCCGACCGAAGAAGCCTACAGAAAGTTTTATATGCCGATCATCAATACGGCAGTCAAATAAGGATTTGTGGAGCCCTTGCGGCTCCCAAATCCTTATTTGTAATGCGGAATTCGGAATTCGGAATGCGGAATTAAAGGTGGCAAGGCTACGCCTTGCATTTTAATGTTTCTTCACTGCGACTAGAATAACTAAAAAACACAAAAAATCTAATAACTATAGGAAAATT
>JAFRJB010000083.1 GCA_017432485.1 Clostridia bacterium | reverse complement strand
TTGGTAGAATTTCTGGAGAGTAAGGACGACAATGCAACCGGAAAAAGTAAAAGTTCAACTACCAAGTGAATTCAAGCCGTTGTCTGAGGATTGGTGGCGGTATGCCGTCATCGAAGGTGGGCGTTATTCCCTGAAATCTCATACGGTGGCGCGAATTCTGCTATTGTGGGGGCGTGCAAAGGAAGCGCGTATTGCGTGCCTGCGTCAATTCCAAGCCAACATTTCGGACTCTAGCTATCAATTGCTGGTCGACTTGGCTACGCAGTATGGCTTTACCGATTACCGGTGGACAGAAAAAGAAATCACGAATACCGTGACGAATTCCAAGATTATTTTCAAAGGTCTGGAAAAGAACACCGAGGCGACGATTAAAGGTCTTGAAGGTATCGAGTATGTCTGGGTGGATGAAGCGCAGCTTATTTCCGAAAAATCGCTGCGTATTTTGATACCTACAATCCGCAAGGCTGGCTCGAAAATTATTTTCACGCTCAACCGTATCACCGATTTGGATCCGGTCATCAAGAAATTCATCACGGACCCGCCGAGAGAAGATGTATGGCACTTAAAGACCGATTATCGAATTGCCGAGAAGTATGGGTGGCTGTCGCCAGAAATCAAACGCGAAATCGAGTATACGAAGCTTTATGAGCCGGAAGTTTATGCTCACGATTATTTGGGGCAAGCTCTAAACCAGACAGATCGCAATATTATCACCGCTAAGCAGGTTATGGAAGCTATGACGCGGGAAGTTGTGCCGGAAGGCGGTGTGGAGGTTGGCGTGGATGTGGCTCGTATGGGTAGTGACCGAACCGTCTTTGTGAAACGAAAAGGTTTCAAAGAAATGGACCGTGCAACCTTTACGAAGCTACGAACTACCGAAATCTGCGACCATCTTGAGAACTTTATTGGTCAGGACAAGGATGTCATTATCAAAATTGATGACACCGGTGTCGGCGGTGGCGTAACCGATGAAATGGTGAAGCGTGGCTATAATGTATTCGCCATCAACTTTGGTGCAAAGGCGCGAAATCCCGACAAATATCCGAATTTGATTAGTGAGGCGTGGTTCGAGCTGGCGCATAATATCGACCAAATCCAGCTACAAGAAAACAAGGACTTATTGACGGAGTTGTCTAGCCGTGAGTGGGGGATGGACGCAAAAGGTCGGCGAGCCGTGGAAAGCAAGGACGCTTATAAGAAGCGTGGGTACAGGTCGCCGGATGAAGCCGATGCGACGATTTTGGCGTTCTATGAGGTCGGCATGATTAGCAATGATGATTTTGCGGTGGCGGGTGATTATTCTGCGCCACAAGACGACGATGATGATAGTTGGGGTTACGATTAATTGTGCTATAATGGACTTATGGACACAGCGCAAGGCTGTGTTTTTTAATTGTTAAGAAAGGATTAGTATGAACGATCTACCAAACCCTGTGACGACCGTCGAAAATCAACTCGCGGCGATTGCAGGTGATGAAAATGCAACTCTGCCGGAGCCTGTGACTCGTGTGGAGATGTATCTCGATTATATTGCAAAAAATGGTATGGGTGGAAGCGGTGCCGGTGCTCATAATACCATGGTAAGAGGCAAGAACCTTATGGATGTATTTGGCGAAACTGGTGATACGGTTGCGGATGTGGTTGCCAAGATTTCAAACCAAATTTCGACCGGCGATTTCTCAAATATCTTTGTGGGTGATTATATTCCAGCAACGGTTACAGTTGGCTCGAACGCGGCTGAAGAGCTTGATTTTGTGGTTGCCGGCATCGACACCCAGCTTCATTGTGGTGATACTGAAACCACTGCGCATCATCTTTGTATGGTGCCAGATACCGCGTTCAAAGAATTGGCTGTCATGAATACGACCGACGCAGATACCGGAACTTATGGCTATTATGGATCTGATATGCATGGTCGTATTACCGTTACTCAAACGGTTGGCAGCGGGCTTACTTCCCTTGTGGCTGATTATGATACTTTCCATGAGTCAAATCTCGGCGCAACATCAACTGGTGATGATGGTGTATTATTTGTGCGTAATAGTTCCGGTAAATGGGAATATGATGGCACAGATGTCGGAGCTAACCTTAATAATTACGGTATTACTTATAGTGGTACTCCGGCAACCGGCGATACGCTCAAAGTTGTATTCACTATCGGAAATCTCGAAGCTTATCGTAAAGCAATTTATGACGCGTTCGGCAAGCAGCATATATTGAGGCATCGTGAATATATGACGACTTCGACTTCTGCAGCCGCATGGCATTGGTCGCGTGTCGAACTCATGAACGAGAGCATGGTTTATGGGCAAGTACTTCGTGCAACCAACAGTACAGGTGATTGGTTTAATGGTTCGCAGTTGCCATTGTTTGCCGCGCAGCCTAATCGTAGGATTGCGATGAAAGGCAAAGGTGGTTCGCGCGCCAGCGCTTGGCTGTCGTCTATTAGCGGCGGGACTTACTTCTGCATTGTCAACATCATCGGTCTTGCCTTCAACTCCGCGGCTCATAACAGTCTTGCCGTCCGCCCGTATTTCCTGCTATCCTAAATCCGACCCCCTTTATGGGGGTCGGTGTATTAATGCACCGCAAAATCCTAAGGACCGCCTTTTTCGGGCGGTCTTTGTGGTAAAATAGAAATGAGGAGGTAAAATGAATGTCGGTAATCAAGAACAAACGCAGTTTGTCCGAGCTTGAGTTCTTTCACAATGCAATTAAGCTTCGAAAAGAAATGACCGATTTGCTACTTCGCGATTTTGGGGTGAAAGCGAGAAAGAAGGACCCGCAAATATTCCCGAAACGCTATTCCATGGACAAGGATGATGGTGAAGCGTTTATGAAACTATGCGAGAAGTACAAAATCGTGTCAATCATCGAAACCTACCCCGATTGGCTGATTAATGAGTTCAGAACCAGCATTTTGAAAAATCTGCGCGAACTCATGGCAAATATCACCGCCGCCAATTCAATCTATCCTGTTTGTATGGCGGAATGGGAGGAGCGAAGGCTTTATCAAGACCGCGCCATCGGCAACTGTGAAATCCTATTTCAAGAAATGGCGTACGCTCTATCGATATTGCCGGTCGATGTCGACAAGTATATGAGGTATGTGGATATAATCCAACGCCAAATTGCCTTGCTCAAGGGGTGGCGAAAGTCGGATAATAAGCTGAAAGCTCGATTGCTCAAGAAGAAATGATTATCGATGGGGTGTTTTCCAATTCGCGCAACAACGCTTGGCTGTCGTCTATTAGCAGCGGGACTAACTTCTGCAATGTCAACAACAACGGTAATGCCAACAACAACGCGGCTCATAACAGTAATGCCGTCCGCCCGATTTCGTGTATCCGTGCTAAGTGTAGGTTTAATGCCGACACGGAATTACAGGAAAGGGGAAAATATCCCTCCGCAAGGTAAATAAATATCTTGACGCGGTCAGATAAGTCTGTCACCGCTGTAAGCGAGATATAAGCAAAATGAGTAATTTAGATGCGATTTCTGATCCAAACAATTTACTAGACGCTTTTCGCAAAGCGTCCAATGGCAGTATTTGGAAAAGCTCGGTCCAGAAGTACGAAATCAACCTTTTGAAAAATATTCGGCAAACCCAGCTTGATTTGCAAAGCAATAACTATCGTCAGGGCGAATTTTTGGAGTTTGAGCTGAATGAGCGTGGGCATAATAGGCATATTAAGGCGTTAGGAATTGCGGACAGGGTCGTGCAGCGTGCACTATGCGACGAGGTGTTAATGCCACAATTAGGCAAGTATTTGATTTATGATAATGGCGCATCGCAAAAGGACAAGGGCGTGGAGTTCTGCCGGCGCAGGCTGGAAACGCACTTGCATAAGTATTATCGGAAATACGGAAGCGATGGTTATTTTCTGCATATCGATTTTCGCAAGTTTTTCGACAATATTCGCCATGATAAGCTTTTGGCTGCGTTCAGTGATAAGCTCGATGACGACAGTGTTATGCCGGTGCTCGAAAATATGGTGCAGTCATTCAAAATCGACATTTCGTATTCTGACAAGGATTTGACCGACCAAGTGTTTAATTCGATGGAATACGCCAAAATTCCCGCCGATCTAAAAACCGGCAAGCGGTATATGGCAAAGTCTATGGGTATTGGCTCGCAGGTGTCGCAAGCTGCGGGCGTGTTTTTCCCTACGAAAATCGACACCTATTGTAAAGTGGTCAGGGGTTGCAAGTTCTACGGTCGTTATATGGACGACATCTACATTATCCACCACGACAAGGAGTTCTTGCGCAGTGTGTTGGACGGAGTGCGGGAACAGTCCGCCAAAATTGGCTTGTTTATTAATGAGAAAAAGACGCAGATATTCAAATTACGACACGGCTTCGCGTTCTTGAAAATAAAGTATAATTTAACCGAAACCGGCAAAATTATCAAGCGACCGGCTCGTGATAATATCACCCGCCAACGCCGAAAAATGAAAAAGTTTCGCAAATTAGTGGATGAAGGTGCGATGTCTATCGAGGATGCTCGAAATGAAGTGAAATCGTGGCTGGGTGCGAATGAAGATCTGAATGCATATCGGACTTGCCAAAATATCAGGCAATTATACAAGGATTTGTTTGGCGAATGGCTGAAGTAGTGTTATAATAAAATCAATAGACACGGCGCAAGAGCCGTGTTTTTTTAATTTGAGAAAGCCACCATGAAACTATTGAATTTATTTAAGACCAAAGAAGCAACCAAGCTTCCATCGGAAATGGCTGGTGAAGCTGGCGTGTCCGGTGATATTGTATTTTCAGGGTTCGACAACGAGGTCGAGCGACCTGACAAGCTAAAAATTAAAGACTATCGCAAAATGCGCGATACCGATGCAACGGTGGAGTCATTGCTTAATGTGGTGACCTTACCTATTCTGTCGACCACCTTTGGCGTGAAGGCTGCGGAGGATGACGAGAACGAGGAGCAGGCGGATTTTATTCGCGCCTGCTTGTTTGAGCAACCTTATCTTGGCGGTATGGAAATACCATTTTCGCTGATTTTGGAGCAGATGTTGCACGCAATTATGGATGGGTTCGAAGTATTTGAGCGCATCTATAAGCTCGACGAAAACGGTCGTATTGTGCTGAAAAAGCTGGCACTTAGGGACGCTACGACGATTAAAATACGCGTGGACGACAAGGGCGGCTATGATGGTGTTAATCAGAAGGCGAATTTCGGTCTGACGCAGGTGAATGTGAATATTCCGGCGCATAAGACTTTTCTATTTACCTATGGCAAGGCGGACAGCCCATACTATGGACGCAGTGCGTTCAAACCGTTGTACGGCAACTGGGACAAGAAGCGAAAGCTCGAATATTTGGACTCAATTGCGATCCAGAACTCTGCTGTGAAACCGAAAGTGCTGAAACGGACATCAAATGATACGATTACCGGTGGCGGTAGCAATGATACGAAGAATATCCTGCGGAAATTGGCTGCGCTTGGGCATCTCAAGCCGGCGGCTTCGATACCTTATGGGTATGATGTCACCGAATTGCAGGGTGGCGACAACCAGCGAATTAATGAGTCGATTGAACGCCAAAATAGTGAAATGGCGCGGGCTTTTCTTGCGACATTCTCGCTTCTTGGTTCGCAGGGGTCGAGTTCGGTAGGAAGCTATGCCCTATCGGCTGACCAAAGCGATCTATTTATGATTTCGCTCAAAGGCACGATGAACCTAATTGTCGACCATATTAATCAGTATTGGATTGCTGATTTGATTGATTTGAATTTCCCTGTGGGCAATCGTCACTATCCAGAGTTCTACTTTGACGATCTGACCGACGACACCATCCAATTCCTTAAAGGTATCTTTACGAAGCTCATTGAAAAAGACAAGATTTCGGACGACATTGTGGCTGGTATCGAGGAAAAAATCAAGTCACGCTTCGAAATCGAACCGATAGAGCGTGAAACTCCCGAAAATACGCCGGACGAGCCGGAAACGAAGCCAGAAACGCCCGAAACCAATGAAGAAGTAAAAGCGGACGAGAAGAAGGAGGGTAATGGCAGCAATGCCAGCAAATTTCGCCGCGAAATGTCAGTGTGGGAAGAGAAAGTAAATTGGAACTCGCTTGAAAAGCAACGCGACAAGATTGAAGATGGGTTTGAAAAAGTCGCTACGCCTATTTTAGAGGACTATATCAAGTCTGTGGCTGAAAATCCGAAGCAGAAAATCGAATTGCCGGCGGATTATGTGAAAGCCGTGAAGGAATACTACGGTAAGTCCTACAATTATGGCAAATTATCGGCTTCGGACGAGGAAAATAAGCCTGCGCCAAAGACCAAGGATGATGAAATCGAAAATACGGACGATTTCGTGGATTTTATCGTGAAAGACCAGACCGAAAGCATAAAGGAGTTGATTGTCGACGCAAATACCAGCGAGGCATCCGAAATGGCGGAGTTTTCGCCGAAAGCTTTTGTCACGGCTGGGTTAGATTGGGTCAAGCAAGCCATTGATGGCACAAAGTCGGCTATTTTCGGCAATGGTAACGATGCCGGTCGGCGTGCTGCATTTAAGGTCTTTGATGAGGACGAGGATGCCGTCTATATGTGGTCTGCTCTGCTAGAAAATACCTGCGCAATCTGTTCTGGGCTGGATGGACGAGTATTTAGTCGCAAACAAATGGAAAAGTCCGACTATCAGCCAGGCGAAGTCCATTTGAATTGTAATTGTATTTGGGTTAGGATGACCGGTGAAGGCAAACCGACCGAAATTGACGGCTTGCCGGACAATATTGACGATTTATCGCACCTTGTCACCACTAAGAAGGCAGACCTTAAAAAAGAAGGGCTGGTGAAGGATGGTGAAACCAAGAAAAATGCCATACAGCGAAATCAATTCAATGAAGTAAGCCATGGCGACACCCTGAAAAGCGTAGAAGATGGTATTCGGGATGAAGATGTCGAATATTTTGCAGCATTCGACAAGAATGGTGCGAAATTAAGCGAGCGAACCGACCTAGAAGTGGCAAGCGTCGGTGTACCGGACGACCTGCAAGATTATCTTATCAAGAACGATGTTAGTGTGGTTACGCATAATCACCCAGGCAGCAATGCATTCTCATTTGATGATGCTAGGATCGCTTCGCTCTTGGATGTTGATGAAATTCGTGCCGTGTCGAAATTATACGATTATTCCCTGAAAAAAGGCGAAGATGGCTGGGCTAATTTAAGCTATGAAGATGTGAAGGACCTGCGTGATTTCTACGGGAAAAAGGCTGCGCTAGAATTGAAGGTCAAGATTAAGCACATGGGCAAGATGAGTGACGATGATATAAGCCGCTGGCTGACAAACCGCGCAATGGAGATGTTTGCTAAAGATTTCGGATTGATTTATAATCGAAAGGAGGTTTAGTATGATTATAGACGACTCATTCAATATCAACGACATCAAGAACGAATTTAAGGTCGAAGAGAATAAGTATGGCACGATCCGCGTGGACGGAAAAACCGAGCGCGAGCTTCTTAGGGAGTACCGTGCCAAATATGGCGAGGAAGCTTACAAGGAGCTGAAGGAGTCAATTGACAAGAAAAAAGCCGAAAAGTCCAAAAATTTGCAAAAATAAAGCCATAAGTGATATAATAAAAATAACAACACAGCGCAAGCTGTGTTTTTTTATGTATCAAGAAAGGAATTAGCTATGATCAAGTATTTGAATGATACTGACGAAGAGGTAAAGCTAACACTCCCGCCTAAGGAGGGTGAAGATTTACCAACTGAAATCACCGTAAAAGCTGGCGAAGAAATCGAAATCACCGATGATGTCGCATACGGCTTCTTACACTATGATTTAGGTGCGAAAAAAGTGGAAGATGAAGGCAAAAAGGAAGATGGTGAGGACAAAACCGAGCCAGAACCTGAAATTCAGCCAGAAACTGAACCTGAAGCCGGCGAGAAGGCAGCCGAAGGCGATGCGAAAGAAGAAACCGAAGCTGAAGATGAAACCGAGGCAAAGACCGAGGATGAGAACGCCGAGGAAGGCGAAAAAACCGAGGAAAAGGCTAAGCTAGAGGAAGCTGAAGCTAAACTTTCGGAAGAGCGTGCAAAACTCGCCGAGGAAAAGCGGGCTTTAGCTCTTGAAAAAGCGGAAACGAAATTTAGTAAACTTTGCGAAGCGGGTCGGGCTGTGCCGGCGCAAAAGGAAGATTACATAGCCCTTTACCTCCATGAAGGTGAAGTCACCCTAGCGGAAGGTAAAACGAAAACTGTCCCAGAATTGCTAGAAAGCTTAATGGAGAGTGCGCCTGCGCATAGTCTTTATGAAGAAGAAGGCAAAGATGGTGAAGGTAAGGATGAACCTGAACTTACAAGCGAGGAAAAAGAAGTCGCTGAAAGATTGGGTGTGTCCGAGCAAGATTTAATTAATCATAAGAAAAAGGAGAATTAAAATGGCTAATTTAGCAGCAAGTCGCGACGATAAGCGTCAGGAAGGCGTACTTATCGATGTGCCATTCAATCAAAATACTATTTATGCCGGTGGTATGGTTTGCGTAGACGGTTCCGGTTATGCAGTGAAAGCTGACAATGCCAAACCATTCTTGGGCGTGGCGATGGAAAGCACCATCAACGCAACCAAAGAAGGTCGCAATTATATCCGCGTCTGGGTGAAGGGTGAATTTGAGTTCGACTTCGCCGATGTGGCTGCAACCGACCTTGGCAAGCATGTCAAAGTTGGTGCGGACGATCATACGATTGCTCTCGCAACTGAAGCAACCACTTCGACACCAGCTTATGCTACCGCATACAATCTTATTGTCGGTAAGATTGTCAAAACTGATACGACTGCGAAAACTGTTCGCGTTGTATTAGGGCTTTAATTTAATAGGAAAGGAATGAGAAAATGTCTGTTAATGTAATCAACGATGCAACTCTTGCCGCGATTGGCAGTAGCATTGAAACTCTTTACGAGAAAGCTCGTGACGGCGTAGAAGATAATCTTGCCGGTAAAGTTTACAACGAGCGCAAGACCAACAAGTCGATGGTAGCAATCCGCTCTCTCGATGGTTTTGGCTTGATGCGTGAATTCAAGTCTGAACGCCAACCTGGCATCGTCGGTGAAGCTATCACCGTTGCCACCCCTGTAAAATGGGAACGCACTATTGATGTCAAGCGCGAGGATATTGAGGACGATGACTATGGTTATATCACCGACCTCGCAAACTCCGTTGGTGTAGCTTCTAAGCGCACCCCAATTGCTGAGATTGCGAAAGCTTTGATGAAAGGCTTTACTACTCAGCTCAGCGATGGCAATTACTTCTTTAGCGCAGCTCACGGTAACTTGCAGTCAGGTGCATTGAATGCATCCAACTTGCAAGCTGCACTCGACAAAATCGCTGCGCAAACCGACGCTAATGGCGGTGCTTTAGCATTCCAAGGCAAGGTGCTTGTCGTTGGTCCATCCAACACTTCGGCTGCGAAATCATTAATCGAAACCGAAACCATCAGTGGTACCACCAACATCTACTACAAGGCTCTCGACCTTGTAATCAGCCCATTCATCACCGACAATTCATGGTATGTCGTTGATAACGCTGAAGGTGTGATGCCATTATTGCTCGTCATGAGGGTTGCACCTGACAAAATCGTGGCACGCGACGAAACCAATTCTGACCGTGCATTCGACAAGGACATTTACAGCTGGGGTACTCGTGGTCGCTTCTGCGCTGCCTACCACAACTATAAGTTGATTGTCGGCTCGACTGGCTCTTAATCTTAAGGCTAAAAGAGGGGGCGAAAAATCGCCCCTTCGAATTAGCCTTAATTAATAACAAAGAAAGGATTAATATGGCAAGGAAAAAAGAAGAAGAAATCGAAGAAACGCCAGAGGTCGAAGAGCCTGTGGTTGACGAAACACCCGCTGAGGAACCTGTCGAGGAACCTGCGGAAGATGAAACACCGGTCGAGGACGAGCCGGAAACGCCAGAGGTCGAAGAGCCTGCTGACGAGCCTGCGGATCCAGAACCAACCCCTGCGCCAGCACCTAAGAAAGCAAAACTCACCAATTTTTATGTTGAGGGCTACGGGAATGTGCTTGGCAAAGATTTCGAAGATGCTTGTGCTAATGCCGAGAAAATAAAAGCCAAAATTCGGGAGCCTTAGTTATGGCAGAAACCACGCCTATTTATGAAACTACATTGAATATTTTGCGCGAAGCAGGCTTTGTCTTGCGGGTCGTGAATGAGCGCGTGGCTGAGGTGAATAATAAGGTCATCAGGACTGCTTTTGCGAATTATCTGAATGTTACGAATGGCGATGCGGTTGCAACCGTCGCCGATGTTGCGGTTACGGTCAATGGTACGGCGGTTGAGGTCAGTGCGATTAATGCAACCGACGGCTCAATTACGCTTGCATCGACACCGGCAGAAGGTGCGACTATAGAAGTGAGCTATTATTACTCACCAATTACGCTTGATTATGTCGAAACCGTGCGACAAGATGCGCAATGTGCCATCAATTCGAAGATGCGATTGGTTGACCCGTGTTCGCCTTACGCAGAAGGCAATGTACCTTATTGTGTGCGTATGATTACGCGTCTATGGGCGGCTGGGCTGCTCTTAGCTCGTGATTATGGATATAATACCGACGTCGAATTGTCGTCGAAGGATGGCTACAAGAAAATCGAGGAAGCCAAAAGCTTGCTTGAGGACTTCTACAAAGAAGGCGGCGCGTGCGGAAGTAATAGTGAAGGTCAGCAAGAAACGAGTGGCGGCTCTGGGGCTGTCATTGCCGGCTCAGACGGTGACATGTTCGTGAAACCAAGTTGCCATTGTCGTGACGAAAGCGACCTTTGCTTTGATGTATGTTAGGAGTACGCCGTGTTTGATATTAGGGTAGACGGAGCCGGTGCAGTAATTCAAAACCTTGACCGAATAAATCGACAAGGTCAAAATTTGGGACCAGCTTTTCGCCAAATTGCCGGCGATCTACTTAAAAGCCACCAGATGAATTTTAGAAGCCATGGCACGCGCTTCGGTGAAAAATGGGCACCACGAAAAAGGGTCTATAAGTGGGCAATTCTCGAAAAGACCGGCAAAATGTCGCATAGTTTCAGGGGAAAGTCTGACTCAAATAGTGCCGAGGTGACGAATGTGGTGTCGTATGCTAAATATCACCAGCTGGGGACGCGGAAATTACCAATTCGTAATTTGATTGGTCTTGCTGGCGATGGTGGTAGGACCGACATCAATGAAGCGGTGCGAACCATTAGAAAACATTTAAGAGTAGGAGATAGCTAAAATGTACGAAGATCCAATACTTAGACGAATTGTCGACTTAATGAACCAATACGGTCCGAAAAAGCTGCGTGGCAGGTGGTCTATTGGCGACTCGCTGGCAGTGCCGAAAGGTCTATTACCACACGCCTTTGTGGCTTATGATGCGGAAAATATAAGTGATATTGCGGCTGGCGAGCTTCGAGTGAATGCGATTGTGACGATTTCGGTGGCAGTCGATATGACTCGCGAAATCAATACTCCGACCGACCGTTCCGATGCTCACGAGCAGGTGGTCGAATTTATCAGCGCAAAAGATACGAATTCGTACCAATTAAAACCTGACTCGATTTTGGGTGCATTAAGGGCGCATCAAGACTTAGATTTAGCACGGAATGTGTATATTGAAGTTGGCAGCGAAACCACGATTGAATACGGCGTTGGTTTGGAAAAGCGTGGACCAGGCATTGTGACCGCTGAAGGCGTGATTACATTCCAAATTACTCACGACCAAGTCAAACCGGCTTGATTGCGGTACGGTTAAGCGTGTTTTGGTAGGATAATCATAAAACCGCCCCGAAGGGCGGTCGAGCCTATCAAACCAAAGAAAGGCTAATTCCATTATAACAAATAATCGCGATTATGCTATAATAAAACTATACCGCAGCGCAAGGCTGCGTTTTTTTAATGTAAGGAATTTAATATGAGCGAGAAAAAAGTTAGCACCGCGCCAAAAGATGACGAGCAGGTCTACTTCCTGCCGGATTATGGCGTGAGCGTATCGGCAACTAGCCAAGAAGAAGCAATTAAAAAAGCGAAGGAGGCAAAATGAGTCAATTCAAGGGTAGATTAGTCAATGTAGGACTAGCACCGCAATCAAACTATACTACGCCGGTCACGACACCGGTTTATACCGTGCCTTGGATGGATTTAAGCCTGAAGGATACCATCGAAACGCTGCAAAATGAGTCCGCGAATGGCACAATTGCGCATTTTAATGACTCGATTGTGTCTGGCGTGCATGGTGAAGGCGAAATCCAAACGAAATTGTGGCACAAAGGTCTTTATTATTTCCTTTTGTGGATTTTCGGGCAGGCACCAACCAAAACAACGAATGGTGATGGCTCTTATAAGTATACCTTTACGATGGCAAATAATAATCAGCATTTGGCACAAACCGTGGTAGTTAATGATCCAAATAATCCGTGCTATTTCCCGACCGCTGTTCTCAGCGAGGCGACGATTGCATGGACTCCATCCGATTTCGCCACTTTGACCGCGTCTTTGATTTCGAAAAAATCGGTTGCTGGCAGCGCATTTACGCCTGCTTATGTCGACGATGCAGAATTCAAGCCAAGCCATCTTGAACTCAAGATTGCTGACAGCGTGAGCGGTTTGTCTGGAGCTTCGGCTGCGACCTTATTCACTTCGGTGAGCCTTGCGGTGAGCAAGAATGTCGAAGGCACGCAAACTTCGGACTCTGGCGTTGATTATGGCGCATTTATGAATGGTGACCTTGAAGCGACCTTATCATTCGAGAAGCTTTACAGTGATACGACCTATCGTGCGCTCGCTCTTGATGGCACCAAAAAGGCGATTTCGTTTGGTTTTGTCGACCCTGAAAATAAAGCCGGCACTAATACCAATACTTCCCTGAAATTCATCTTGCCAAAAGTGAAGCTCAGCTCTTATGAAACTTCGTTTGGGCTTGGGGATACTGCGACTGAGTCATTTGAGGCGACCGCATTATTCGACAGTACGGCTGCTGCATTGATTACCGCCGAATTGGTCACCAAATACAGTATTTCTTAATCAAAGTTAGTCGATTAAGTTGGAATATAAATATTTATAATTAAGCTTATCAACCAAAGAAAGGAGCCAACATGGCACAAGAAAATATCACCATTAATTTACCGGTAAGTGGCGAAATCGCTATTATGCGCAGCTTTATTCCGCATAAGGTTGCGCGGGCGATTAATTCGACATTTCTCGGTAAGCAAAAGGTAGACCTTAAAAAAATCAAAGCTGCGAATGATAATGGCGACCAGCCAAAAGCAGACGATGTGCTTGCGGAAATGGAGTTGACCGGTGACGATTTAGCGTTGCTTAGCGACAAATTAGTCAATGGTCTAGTCATCCAGCTCGGCGAGCATTATGCTGCCACGGAGTCCTTGACGAATTATCTGGACGAGTTGCCGGAGGCGGATTTCAAGCTTTTGTCTGAAAAAGCCAATGCGATCTATTCCAATTACCAGGAAACGACAAGCCCAAAATCCTAGCGGCGTGGCAAAATGCTTATGCGAGTGAGCTAAGGGTGCCAAAATCCGGCTCTGTCGCGCCGATATTCAGCGATACTATTATTTGTGAGCAGATGGGCTGGACTTATGACGAACTGCAAGAAACTCCTGAATATTTTATCGATGCGCTGGTCGCAAGATGGGCGGTCGAGCAAAAATATCAGGAGGAGGAGCAGAAAAAGCTGAAAGAACGCATTAAATTTCCGAAAAAAGCGAGAGCGTGATATAATGGAATTATAGAAACAGCGCGAATGCGCTGTTTTTCTATGTCCACCTAGAAATTAAAGCCAAAGAAAAGGAGCGAACCATGGATGAGAAAATCAAGAAAATAATCGGAGCGATTGTAGCCATCATTGTCGGCATACTGTGCGGAATTGGTGTGCATGTCGCTGTAACCCCCACGGGTGAAATTGAAACCGAAATCAAAGTGCTGGAGTCTACTTCGTCAGTGCAGTATAGCGGCGAGGAAGTGCCTGCGGTTATCGAGAATGATTTGGGTGAAACCGAAATTGTCGAAGATGAAGAAATCAAGACCGTCGAAGAGGTTGACGGTGGTAAATTCGAAGATGCTAATACCGGCGTATCCGTCACCGAAGGCGAATATGACGATTTGGGTTGGTCTGAAACCTACGATGTGTCAAGCCCTGAGGCTTTTAAGAACGACACGCTCGGCAAGTGCATAATAGCCAACAATATTTACGGCGCACAATGTGTCAGTTTAGCGCGGGTGTTCTGGTGGAGCTACGCAGATCGCGATGTTTCGACCTGCGGCACCGGAATGGCAAAAGGTATGATGAACTGCGCCGACGAGAATGCTGGCGACGATTTTCTAGTATATTGGGCAGACAGTAAAGACCAAATTCAGGCAGGTGACTGGCTAGTGTTTACCGGTGGTGCCTATGGGCATGTCGGTATGGCTCTCGGTCCGGTAGTGAACGGTTATGTGGCATTACTCGGTGAAAACCAAGGCGGAGCGTCCTGTGGCGCGAATGTCGGCGGCTCTGCTACCAATATCATCAATATCAACATTAAGAATTTGATTGGTTTCTATCGACCGAAGGCTTATGTGAAGCCTGCACCGGCACCAGAACCAACCCCTGTAATTGAGGATTGCAAGACTATCGAAGTTCAGGCTGGCGATACGCTTGGCGCAATCATGAAGCGTTGCAAAGGCGAAGTGGAATGGGGCGAAGCTATGAACGAGTACGCTCGTCATTGGTATTCGACCAAATACGCAGTCTATCCAACGGTTTACGATGGCTGGGCTTCGCTTGGCGGCTATGGGTTATTTGCTGGTGATGTAATCGAGTACAGGGACTAAGTCATGGATGTGGGCGCGGTGGCAACAATAATTACGACAATAATAGTTGAGGCGGCAGGCATTATTGGTCTACTTATTAAACAGAATGGTGAGCGAAAGCAAAACGCTATCGACCAAGCTCGCCGTGACCAGAAAATCGATGACCGGTTGGCTCGAATTGAGGAAAATCAGAACCGTCAAGAAAAGAAAATCGATGAGCATAATGGCTATGCCAAACGCTTCGGCGAAATCGAGAAAGCCATTGTGAAAATCGAAACGAAAATGTCCGCGAATTAATCAAAAATACTCCGCTTATCACGGAGTATTTTTTAATCGTTTTTTACCAGCGGATTTATCGATTTGTAGTCTGGTTTCGGTTTATTTGGACCGGTTAGCTTTACCCATGTGCAATTACAATGCTCGCATGCGCTGCCAGGCTGTTTTTTAAGTTCTTTGACCTGCTCTGCGGTGAAAGCCTTGCCATCCAACGCTTTGCAAAGCTTGCAAGAATTATCCATCAACGCCGACCACATGTATACCGCATCGTCATCGACTTCTATGTCGATTTCAACCTTAGTCTTTGTGGCGGTCGACTTTTTCGGCTTCGGAAACGAGCTTGGTGTCAGACCGATCGTGGTCTTGTGGTAGATCTTATTTTTTATGGCTCTTTCAGGGTTCTTAATAAGCCCCATGTTCTTTTTCCCATAGAGTGGGTTAATTGTGCTTTTTAGCTTGCGCTTTATGCGACCTGTGGTCATCGCCTTAAAAGATTTTTTGAAACTTCTTTTTCTCAACCCGATTTTCATAATTCTATTATACCAAAATTATGGTAAAATATGAATAAGGATACAGCGCAAGCTGTATTTTTTTAATTTAGGAATTTATTATGGCAGTTTCAAATTCGATTAAAGTTACAATTACGGGTGACGCTTCGTCGCTTAATAAAACGATGAAAGAAGCAACCGCGTCTGTCGAGGATTTTCAGGAAGGCACCGAAAAGACCGGATCTAAAGCAAAATCAATCCTTAAAGGCATCGGCGTGGGTGCGGCTGCGGCTGCAACTGCGGCGGCTGCGATGGCAGTAAGCGTTGCGAAGGCTGCGGTCGAAGGTTATGCGAACTATGAGCAATTAGTCGGCGGTGTCGAAACGCTTTTCAAAGACTCGGCTGACCAAGTGCAGAAATATGCGTCAGAAGCCTACAAAACGGCTGGATTGTCGGCGAATGCCTACATGGAGCAGGCGACTTCGTTCTCGGCGAGCCTTTTGCAGGGTTTAGGCGGTGATACCAAGGCGGCGGCGGATTACGCCAACCAAGCCATCATTGATATGGCTGACAACGCCAATAAAATGGGCACCAGCATCGAAAGTATTCAGAATGCTTACCAAGGTTTCGCGAAGCAGAACTATACCATGCTCGACAACCTTAAATTGGGCTATGGTGGTACTCGTGGTGAAATGGAAAGGCTTATTGAGGACGCAAATAAAGTCAAGGAAGCCAATGGCGAAATGGCTGACCTTACTATTGACAATTTCGCCGACATGGTCGAAGCGATCCATATTATTCAAAGCGAAATGGGGATTACCGGCACCACGGCTGAAGAAGCTTCGTCGACTATCCAAGGTTCGATTGCTTCGCTCAAAGCTTCGTGGGAAAACTTGCTTGTGGGTATGGCGGACGAGAACGCCAATATGGACCAACTTATCGGTCAATTCGTAGAAAGCGCATCAACCGCTGCACAAAACCTACTCCCTAGGATTGAGCAGACGCTTCTTGGCGTTGCTCAGCTTATCGAGAAGCTTGCGCCTATCATTATTGAAAAATTGCCAGGCATGATCCAGACGCTTTTGCCGGCATTCTTGAATGCTGCGATGCAAATTCTCAAGGCACTCGTGAAAGCTTTGCCGGACATTCTGACCATGCTTATCACGGCGATTGTCGACTTCTTGACCGACCCTGAAACCATCATGCTGATTATCGAGGCGGCGGTCACTCTGTTTATGGGTCTTGTGGAAGCCATACCGAGAATACTAGGAGCCATCTTTGGAGCATTTGGCAAGCTATTCTCTGGTCTTTGGGAGCTACTTAAGAACTCATTTGGTGATTTCGTGGCAAAATTTGGCGAATTCATCGGCGGAATATTCAAAGGCGCAATCAATGGCATTTTGACCTTTATCGAGAACTTTATTAACGCACCAATCGACCTTTTGAACGGCTTTATTGGACTGATTAATAGCGCATTCGGCTGGATTGGTGTCAATCTAGGTTATATCAACCGTATCCAACTGCCAAGGCTCGAACAAGGTGGTATTATTCCAGGCGACTCATATTCTGGCGACCATGTGCTGGCACGAGTGAACTCTGGCGAGATGGTAATCAATCGCGAACAGCAAAGCATGCTCTGGGATGCCATTCAAAGTGGCAGGCTGGGCGAAGGCGGTGCGAATGTGGCGATTGATGAAGGCGCGGTGGTGGTGAATATCAGTGGCGTGTCTGGAAGTCCAACCGAAATTGGCGATGCGGTGGCTGTTGCGACCGTGAAGGCAATTCGACGGGCATTCAAAAGTCAGGGCGTGGAACCTTTAATTGCTAATGCAGGAGTATTAAGATGAGCATAATTTCAATCAATGGAACGCAGCTTGACGAACAACCGTCTGGTTTGAATGAGATGTGGGCGAGTATCGGTACGACGCAAACATCCATCAACGGAAATAAGCAGCGCACCGGATTTGCCGGTCGAAAGAAGGTTGTTATGAGCTGGAACTTTGCCAAGCCGGAAACGGTTAGGCTTTTTAAGGCATTAGAGGACGCTGTGAGCGCAGTTTCGTATGCAAATGATAATTCGGGTATCTATGGCGGCGCAGTGGCGTTTTCAGGCATTATTTCGGTCAATGCGGGCGAATATCAGCGCGGTGGCAGCCAATTTACGAAGCTAACTGTAACAATCGAGGAAGGCGAGGCGTATTCTGCATGAAAAATGTGTCGACTAATTTTCTCAACAAGGTCAAATCGTCAGTAAAGCAAATCGATGCGGATGTGCTTTTCGCGTGGGACAAGAAAATTGACGACAGCAGGGCGTTTTTCGTATTGGACACTTCGGCTTTGGATGGTCCGGATATTCTTTGGAACGGCAACCAGCAAACGATTGCATTTATGGATCGTTACGAGTACACCAGCGAAAAGAAAAATCTGAAAAGCTGGCAAGTGTCGCGCAAGGTGTCAAATCATCCGTGGGGCGTGATTTCGAGTACGGCAACCGTTGAGCTAAATAATGCAAGCGGGCGATATTACCAGAACAGCACCGACCCGAATACGAAAAATATCTTGATTGACGGCTACGAATTGGATGCCTACAATGCCTATTCGATTGCTGCGAATTCCAATACTTTAAGTGTGGCAAGTGGCACGCAGAAGCCGTACACGCTGCTTATCGACTGCGAGCCTAATACTCTTTACCGAATTACGAAAAGCGTGCAGGCAAGCAATAATGTACTGCGTGTGGGTACAAATTCGACCGCCTTGCCGGAAGGTGGAACGCTGAACAATGTGGTGAGGCGGGATGATTACGATGAAGTCCTAATCACGACAGGTGCGAATGACCATTTTATGTATATTTATTATGCCAGCAATACGGCGAATGCGCATGAGGCTCTAGAAACTTTGACTATCAAGCCGGTCTTGCTCACGAATTGCAATCTACCGAATAGACCGGTAAAAATTCAGGTCGGCATCGATGGTGAAAGCATTAATGTTTTTACGGGCTACACTTCGCGCCCAGAAATCTCA
>JAFRJB010000082.1 GCA_017432485.1 Clostridia bacterium | reverse complement strand
CAGTGTTTAGTGTTCAGTCGCAAGGCTACGCCTTGCATTTTTTTGAAACCGCCCTATCAAGGGCGGTGCGCGCATAGCGCGCGGTGGGTGAAACTGAAAACTGAACCCTGAAAACTGTAAACTGACAAATAAGTGATTGCGTGCTCGGAGAGCACGGCAAATCCTTATTTGTATTATAATCCGAATATAATCGAAAATCAATCTTAACGGCAAAAGCCTTTCAGGGTTCGAGTCCTGTCTCGGCGCGCCAAAACAAAAAGTACACCCTTCGGCGCGCTGCAAGGGACTTCGTCGAAACAAACTCCGCAACAGAAAAAGGTTCGCGAGCAAACCTTTTAAGTGTTTCTTCGTTTGTTTCTCCTCTCCCCAAAAAGTTTTTTTGCAAAAACTTTTCGGGGTCCCCGGTATCGGGCTTCTCGTCCGATCACACCGTGCCAAACAAAGAGAGCACCGCAAGGGTGCTCTCTTTGTTTGGCGCGCTGCAAGGGACTCGAACCCCTGACCTACTGGTTCGTAGCCAGTCACTCTATCCAGCTGAGCTAGCAGCGCATTTTTTTGTGCTCAACTATATTAGCACAAACCAAATAAAATTGCAATACTTATTTTTTTGCCCGGCGGAAGTCAAGCCCAAACAGCCTAATTGACAATCACTTCTTGCACCGCTATAATGGGTATAATATGAATTTAGGAGGGCTTCTTATGAGCGGTATTCAAAAAGTATATGATTTTTTAGATACAGTTAAAACCTACTATTTGGCAACGGTGGAGGGCGACCAAGCGCGCGTGCGCCCCTTCGGTACAGTGCTGTTATTCGGCGGCAAGCTCTACATCCAAACCGGCAAAGTGAAGGCGGTTTCCAAGCAGATTGCCGCCAACCCCAAGGTGGAACTCTGTGCTTTTGACGGCAGCACCACACTGCGCCTGACCGGCGAACTTGTCAATGACGACAGCCGCGAGGTCAAGGTCGCGATGCTTGAAAAAATGCCGATGTTAAAGGAAATGTACAGTGCAGACGATGACAATACACAAATGCTTTACTTCCAAAACGCCACCGCTGTCTTTTCTTCCTTTACCGAAGCGCCGCAAACGATTACATTTTAACAAAACACTATGACAAAAAAATCCATCCTTCTCGGTTGGTTGCGCATCGTGGGCGGCTTACTCATCTTTGCCTTTGGTGTACACTTAACCATCCGCGCCGATTTGGGGCTGGCACCCTGGGATTGCCTTGGCATGGGCATCGCCAAGCACACCCCGCTCAACTACGGGCTCTCTATGACACTCATTGCGGTAGTGGTGCTCATCATCGATGTACTTCTTAAAGAGAAAATCGGCTTTGGCACCATTATTGATGCGCTGCTTACCGGCAATTTTACTCAACTGTTTAATGATATTGATGTGCTGCCGAAAACGCACAATGTGTTTGTCGGCATTCTCATTATTATCGCGGGGCTTGCCTTTATGGCAATCGGGCAGTATTTCTATATGAAATCGGCGCAGTGCTGCGGTCCGCGCGATGCGCTGTTTGTGGGCATCGGCAAGCGGATGAAAAAAGTGCCTATCGGTGTGGTGTTGCTGCTGGTGATGGCAACGGTGCTGTTGTGCGGTTGGCTGTTGGGCGGCAAGGTCGGTATCGGCACGCTTGTCTGCGCTTTCGGCACGGGTCCCGTGATGCAGGTGGTCTGCCACATCATCGGCTTTGAACCGCGCGATGTGGAGCACCGCAGCGTGATTGAAATTATTAAACTCTTAAAAGCATAAAAACAGGGGCTGTGAAAAAACGCAATAGTTTTTAATTGCGTGGCTTCACAGCCTTCGTTTTTTTGATGAAATTTAAATTTTTGAAAATTGAGGATATAACTTCCCCTTACCCCAAAAATGGAGCATGGTTTTCAACATAGATGTT
>JAFRJB010000081.1 GCA_017432485.1 Clostridia bacterium | reverse complement strand
TGCACGCACCTCTCGGTTAGAAGTTTTTGTGATAATTGTGCCGCAATTGAGGCAGTTTGGCTGGCGCCAATCAACGAAAATGCGGTAGAATTAGCCAAAAAGAGCAAGCGAGAGGCTATTTGGGTTCGATTCCCGTCGGGCAAACCGAATATTCTTACGGAATTTGCTAAATCATATCTATCAATCGGTTTGATTTTAATCGTGACAACCATGATACTTTTTTGCTTTCTTTCCGGTATTCCTTAAGCGGGGAAAATGTGCCTGAATCATAACGATTCAGGCAACATATAAAATTAATATTTATTGTGCACATCTTCGGCAAACATCAGCATATCTTTGATTTCAAGCACCGTGCCGTCATCCAGCGTTGCCGTGCCGTTGAGTCTGCCGAATACCTGGTGCTGGTCGGTCAAAATCGGACCGATTTTGGTTAAATCGGAGCGGTCCATCACCGGGGTAAAATCGCACTCAAATCTGCCGTCGTTAGAAGTAAACTTCCAGGGGCTCATATAGTCTTTCTTACCATCGGCACTCACCGGGATTTCAAAGGTGACTTCGTCAAGTTTATGCGCTTTGCCATCGTAGAAGAGCATGTTTTCGGTTGCGCTTGAGCGGTCGGTGAAACCGTAGCCGAGGTTGAAGCCGAAAGCTTTGCCGCCGATTGTTTGGTTACCGCTGGACCAATACCAAGTGTTGTCATAAGTCCAAACGCCTCTGCCCCAATCCAGTGTGCCGTAATCGTTTTCAGGCTCAAAGATATATTCTCTGTCACCATAGGTCGCCTTACCGGAAGCCTTCATGCAGTTAATCTTTTGGTTGTAGTAGAAATGGTCGGGCTTTTCGGACCAGGGTGTCGCGATGCACATCGAATCCATTTCCGGCTGCTCCAGGCGGATATCGCACTTAAAGGGCGCACCGTCAAGATTATCGTATTGGCACAGAATTCTTCTGTAGCCTTTTTCTTGAATGAATTTTAACTTCAAATTCTTATTTTTAAAAGTGATATTCCCGCCGGAAGAATCCTTCGGCAAAGCATATTTGCCCATCGGGAGTGCAGTGATAACAGGGCTGGTGTGATTTTCGTCGCGCTCAAAATCAAGCAGTGTGACACTGATCATACCGATGTAACCCAAATCGGAAATGGTGAAAGCGCAGGCGTAGTTTTTACCGACCACAAGGTAGTAATCCCACTCCTTAATTCTCCATTTCGGTGCTTTAATTTGGTCTCTGCTGTAATCCCAAATCAGGCTTTTTGCCCAACCCGGCTCGGCGATATGCCCGTTTTCATCGAGCAATTTTTGCGGTGTGGTGACTTCATGCTGCATACTCATTTTTTACTCCTCCTCGGTGTATATAAATAGTATTGTTTATATTACTCATCCTTAAGAACGGCTCTTGTCGAAGCGCCGAACATTCTGCCGTGGTTATAAATTTTGCGATTGTCCAGTGCCCATTGCCGCGAGGAAAACTCGCCCACAGCCACGGAATCAATTGCGCTGTTAAATTCAAATAAAGTTGCATCCAATTTATCAATCGCAGAGAGCACTTCCGCCTCGGCAAAGCTCGGCAGCTTCGCCGCACCGAATTCCGGCACACCGTGGTGCGAAATGACCATGTGCTCAAGTAAAATTTCGGTTTCGCTGCTAATACCCAGTTCCTGCGCCGCCTTACTGATTTCTTCGGCACCTTTAACCAAATGCCCGACCAGCTCGCCCTGCACCGTATACTTGGATGCTAAGCCCAAATCGTTGATTTCCATTTCATCAATTTTGCCCAAATCGTGCACAATCACACCGGCAAGCAACAGTTCTCTGTCTAAAAAAGGATACACTTCGCAAATGCGCTCTGCCACGCGCAGCATAGAGAGCGTGTGGAAAAGCAGACCGCCGCGCTCCGCGTGGTGCATATTGACCGCTGCCGGCGCATTGAGCAGGCTCTCGCCTCTTTTTTGAAGCAGGTATTTGACAATACTTTGCAGTTCACTATCCTCAAAAGCTTCGAGCGTGCGGTAGATTTCATCGAGCATCCAGCGGCTGTCTGCCGGAGAGGATGCCACCAACTCGGAAACATCAAAATCATCATTCTCGGTAATTTGGCGAATGTTGCTCACGCGGAACTGCGGGCTGCCTTTAAACTCTTCAAGGCTTCCCCTGACTTTAACCGGCATGGAAGGTGCCAAATCGCCGTGCTTAATCTCATCATAATCCCAGAGTTTCGCCGAAATTTCACCGGTGGAATCCGCCAGCATTAAATCGAGATACGGTTTGCCGTTGCGGGTGCTTTTTTTATCCAGCGTTTTGATTAAACAAAAGCAGTCTTTTAAGCCTAATTGGTTGTTAACATCAATAAATTTCATGCTTTCCTCCCAAAAAACTCTATATGTAATTATTTTAGCATATCTATACTACCATTTCAACACCCGATTTTGTGCAAAATAAGCACAAAAACGAAAAAATCGAATGCAGTCAATCCCCTCTGCATTCGATGTATGTACCTATGATTCAACGATTTGCACAATCGTATACCGCGGTGCTGCAATCGGCTTAAGAAAGCTTTTTCGCTTCTTTGCCGCACCAAGGCATAATGCCCCGCACGATACGGTAAACACCGGCAGCCCGATGCACAAGACGCTCCATCCGCCGCACATCTTTCCTCGCCGCTGCCATGCTTTTAACAGCCCGACACCCGCCGCAGCAGTCCCTGCAGCACTCAGTGCACTCGCAGACCCGAGCAACTTAATAGGGACATCGGAATGCGCCAGCAGTGCCAAAACCGCGAGGCGGTATTTCTTTATGAAATTATAGCCCGACTGCCCTGCAGCGCGCTCAAAGCGTTCGTGATAGACCACGGCACTTTTGAGCTCTAAATTGGAAACCACACAAGGCAAGTAATATACCGCCTGCCGATTGTTTTGCAAAAGCGCAACGGCATGGCGACTCATCAAGCGATAGTTTGCATGTTGATAGATTAAACCGGTGCGTGCCGCGCGCATCAGCTGATAAAAAGCGGCGGCAAAAAAGCGCTCTGCAAACGCATCTTCCTTGCGCATTCTATGCACTCCGTAGACTATATCACAGCCTTCGGCATAGTGCTGCAGCATTTCATCAACCGCCTCAATATCATCCTGCAAATCCGAATCCATGGTAATGACGCAATCCGCTTTTTTGATAGCCGTAAACATACCGGCTAAGAGCGCATTTTGCTCGCCGACATTGCGGGCGAGATTGACTGCCGTAATGCGCCCATATTTTTGCTTGAGTGTAAGAATGACTTCCCAAGTGCTATCGCAAGAACCATCATTCACCAGCAGCAAACGGCTGTCAGCGGAAATGGTTCCGGCAGCTGTTAATGCATCCAATTTTTGCAAAAAAACAGGAACCGATACCGGCAGCGTATCGGCGTCATTATAGCAAGGTACAACAAAATACAAACAATCGGACATCGTTATTCCTCAACTTCTTTACAGTAGCGCAAAAATGCATCAAAATCGCGAATATACGCGTTTGGGTCATAATATTGGTCGGAGAAAACCACCAGCATACTGCCCGGTTTGCACGCACGGATCTCGCGCCAAAACATCGGTGGAATATAAACCCCCTGTGTCGGCGCTTCCAAGTGGTAAATCGTTTCTTCTTTTCCATTGTGAAGCATAACATCACACGCACCTTTGAGCATAAAGATACATTGCTGATTGTTCACCGCATGCACACCGCGTTTATCCCCCGGCTTTAAATCATAAATAAAAAAACAGCGGCGCATAGAAAACGGCAATGTGCGGTTTTCTTCAACCACACTTAAAATGCCGTTTGGCTGACTATATTCATTTAAACAAATCAGATAAGATTCTTTCATATGTCTTTCTCCAATGAAAAATCATTTATAGCGCAAATGACTACGCTCTGTTCTTCAGCTGTCAATCCGATATAGCTCGGGAGTGAAAGCACTTGTTCTACCAGTGCCTCGGTTTTCGGCAAACTACCTTTCTCTATGTTTAAATACCGATATGCTTCGGCAAGATGCGGCGCAATGGGATAATGAATTTCAGTGCCGATGCCGCGTTCTTTTAAATAGGCTGCCAGAGCGTCGCGCTGCTTGCAGCCAATGACAAATTGATGCCAAACATTGTTTGTACCCAATGCGGTTAGCGGCAACCGAACAAGCGGATGATTAATTTCTTTTAAATATCGCGCAGCAATGCGCTGTTTTTCTGCATTCAGCGCATCTAAATGGCGGAGTTTCACTCTCAATAAAGCCGCCTGCAATTCATCCAGTCGGGAATTGGCGCCCTGCACGCGGTTATGGTATTTTTTCTCACTTCCGTAATTGCGAAAAACGCGAAATTTTTCGGCAAGTTCCTTGGAAGCGACCCAAACAGCGCCGCCGTCACCGAAAGCGCCGAGATTCTTGGTGGGATAAAACGAAAAACAGCCGATATCACCGAAAGTTCCCGCCGCTTTGCCCTCATCCGTACAGCCATGGGCTTGTGCGCAGTCTTCGACCAAATATAAGCCGTGTTTGCGGCAAAAATCGACAATAGGCTGCATTTTGGTCATCATCCCGTAAAGATGCGTGACCAAAACCGCTTTTGTGCGCGGTGTCAGCAGAGGCTCCAGTGCAGCAGTGTTCATCGCATAATGCATATCGGGTTCCGCAAACACCGGTGTGGCGCCGTTGATGGTAATGCCCATCACCGAGGCAATATAGGTATTGCCCTGCACAATCACCTCATCACCCTTGCCGATGCCCAACAGCCGAAAACTAATCCATAGCGCATCCAAGCCGCTGGCAAGCCCGACACATTCACCGCCGCCCAAATAGGCGGCAAATTCTTCTTCAAAGTGCCGCAGCTCGGTACCGAGAACATATTGTCCTGAACGCAGCACGCTCAGCGCCGCTTGTTCATATTCCGCTTGATATAAATGATAGGCGCGATCTAAACGATTGGCATAGATTTCCATGCTTCCTCCCGAATAAAATGTATCTTTCAAAAATGAAAACCGCTATTTCCATTTTTTGATTTCAACGATATAACCTGCCTGCCCTTTCTCGATATTGCAATCTGCAATACCTTGAATAAACTGCAGTTTACTTTTTGTCATTTCTTCCTGTGCGCTCGTATTATACACAACACCTTCCGTATACACAAATCCGAATGTGCTCACAGGGATATAATAATACTTCGGGCGCTTTTCGGGATGCAGTTCCCAATAGCGCAACTGCCGGTTCTCGCTGTCTGCCTCCACATACCAAGTGCTGTAGGTACCAATCGGCAAATCCAGATTTAAGTAATCGTCACTCCAAAGACCGGCAACATAAAACGGCTGCCCGTTGCTGTTGGCGGATATAACTTCTAAATCCGCCAAGGTATTATCATAGCGCTCTTTCACTTCTTTTGTGGTTTTAATGCCTTTATGCGTTCCCTTGTCGAGCGTTTCTGTCAGCGAATTTGCGGGGAATTTATTGACCAGCGTTTCCACATACGGGTTTGTGCCGAGATAAAAAAACTGAAAACTGCCCCAGAACACCAGAATAGAAGTCCCGAGCACTACGACAACGCGGATAACGGCACGCCTTTGGGGAGCACTCGCTCGGGTTGGCAATGCTTTGCTTTTTTTGCCGCCTGTCGCACCAAGCGGATTCTCCCTGTGCTCCTTCCACAGCTCCCGCAGACACAAAAGCGGTGTCACGGCGGAAATCGGACCGCTAATGGACATATACAGCTCCGAGGTGTATGTGCAGATAAGCGACATTAAAAACGATGTCACCCAAAATAAAAATATACGAGGGTTCTTTTTCTCACACAGCGCATAGCAACTGAAACCGAACAGCGCATTGGGAATCGAATAATAGCTTGCGAAAAACCTGAAAGCCCCCAACCCGCTTTGCTGCAATGCAAGAAAAGAGAAAACAAGCGCATGTATTATCTGTGCCGCAAACATCAGACACGCCGCCCACAGCAGCACTTTTTTGAATCCTTTTTTTTCAAAAAACTTTTTGCGGTAAAAAGCGGATACCACGCAGAATATGAGAGAGCCGATAACAAACAAAACGCCGAATGCCTGAAACGCTTCGCCCACTTTACCGAACACCCTTTGAAAATGCGCACCGCCTGCCGACATATCAAACTCCGCATCGGTAAACAGTTCCGGAACGGTTTTTATGACATCGGCAATACCGCTTTTAACGGCAATGCCGCCGACTACCAACACAAAGGCAATCAAGCAGGCAAGCGTAATGCCTTTCCATGCCTTTGCATTCAGCACAAAATCATAATTTTTTAAGCATTGCGGCTTCAAAGCGCGCACCAGGCACAAAGCACAAAACACAAAATAGATGATGACAAAGAAAGGCTGTGTGAGCACGGCGCCGGCAAATAAAAAGCCGGCAAGCATCAGTTTCGCGAAAGATAACTCTTTTCTGTTTAAGAACAGAATGAGCCCCACCGGCATCATCAAAAATACAGGCAGGCTGTTGTATGTTAAATGAAAGAGATTACCGGGAAACCAAATGCTCAACAAAAAAGCGATGATAATGCCAAATATATGATAGGTTTTCAGTTTTATGTATGTCACCCAATACAAAGCCATCGCCACGAAAATCGACAGGCAGCGCATAAACAGAATAATACCTTCCTTTCCGCCTGTCAGCCAAACAAACAAACGATAAGGAATATACTGAAACAGCGAAGACAGTTGAGAAACCTGCCACTCATCGACAAATAGTTTGTCGCCCATCAATAAGCGCTGCGGAATGGTATAATAAAAGCTTTCATCCGGCAAAGCAATGCTCAAGCGCACCACATAAGCATACCATGCCGCCAATGCAATAAACACGGCAAGCGCAACCATATCCCATACGCTCACTTTGCTGCGAAGGGTCTTGAAATTAAATTGTTTCTTGTTTTCGCTCACAGAGAATGTGCTCCTTTTCGACAGTGCGCCGCTATCAGTCAATACAGTTGTTTTTACACATGCAGCGGTGCTTGCGGCAGTACAACTGCATTTTTTGTATGTTATATAAAACTATAAATGTTTAAATAAAAATAGTGTTAGATAGATGGTATCATACGAGGTTTTAAAAGTCAACCCTAAGCACCCCCGAAATCCTCTTTGCGCTGCACGTTATAAACAGCACACTTTGGTTTGACAAAGAGAAAAAACAACTATATAATAATATTACTATATTCACACGAGGTAACATGCTATGGCAGTGCAACAAAAGCCGGTTTTAGACTATGTTGAATCGGAAATTACACAATTGTGCAATCTTAACTGTAAAGGTTGTGCGGATTTTATCAATCTTGTTCCGGACAAGAAGCACTACGCTTTAGAAGAATTTATTCAAGACTATACCCGCTTAT
Organism: Clostridia bacterium; assembly: GCA_017432485.1. Taxonomy (GTDB): domain Bacteria; phylum Bacillota; class Clostridia; order Oscillospirales; family Acutalibacteraceae; genus RUG714. Next base: position 7,668 of record JAFRJB010000081.1, on the reverse strand, counting down.
CCGAGTTATTTTGCACTGTCAAAAAAATTCGACTCATGGGCGGTGAACCGCTGTTAAATCCGCAGTTGGGTGAATATGTAAAAGCCTGCAGAGAGATATTTCCGGCGGCAGACATCCGCATTGTCACCAACGGACTGCTCATTCCAAAACTGCCGGCAAAAACACTGCGTACCATAAAAGAAACCCGGAGCAAATTTGATATTTCCAACTACCCGCCGACGCGTAAAGTATTGCCGAAAATCAAAGCGCACTTAAATGCTTTGGGCATACAATATGACATCGGTTTTCCGATGGATTTCTTTTTGCGCACACTGCGCGAAAACCCTGCCGACGACCCTGTACCCGCCTTTAAAAACTGCCTTTTCACCCACTGCCATATGCTTAGTCACGGCAAGTTTTCCCCCTGCTCCTATGCGCACTGTATCGGCAGACTGAATGCGGCATACGGGCTTTCCTACCCGGAAAATGACTGTGTGGATATCTATTCCGATATCACGGGAGCAGAAATCCTGCGCCGCTTCGACCGACCGCACGAATTCTGTAAATACTGTGCTACCGGTGCCGTACCGTTTCACTGGCAAAGCGGATTCCATGCCAAAAAAGTCGATAAGTACGACTGGATTATTCAAGAAAACATTGTCAATTCCACCGTTTTGCCTGCCCTGCAAAGCGCGCTCAAACAGCCGGCAAAACTGCTGCGCAAGCACATTCAAAAATAAAGCTTTAACAAAAGAATTGCCACAACGGAGACTACTATGAGCACACTCAATATTGTTTTATTAGAACCGCAAATTCCGCAAAACACCGGCAATATCGCCCGCACCTGCGCCTGCACGGGCGCGCGTCTGCACTTGATAGAGCCGATGGGTTTTCGGGTAGATGATAAAAAGCTCAAACACGCGGGTCTCGATTACTGGCACTTTTTAGACATCACCTACTACTTGGATTGGAATGATTTTATCGCCAAAAATGAAGGTGAAATGTTTTTCTTTTCCACAAAAGCCACCAACCGCCACACCGATGTCACCTACCCCGAAAACTGCTACATTGTTTTCGGCAGAGAGGATGCGGGGCTGCCCGAAGAACTGCTTAAAGCCAACAAAAAGCACTGTGTGCGCATTCCCATGCAGGGCGACTGCCGCTCGCTCAATCTTTCCAATTCCGTGGCAGTCGGTGTGTACGAAGTGCTGCGCCAGTGGGATTACCCGCAGCTCAAAGAAAGCGGAGAATTAACAAAATTCACATGGTAAACCCATGTGAATTTTGTTACAGGCAACAACAGGCAACAGAATTCACAAAAATCCGTTTGTATCATCTCATAATTTGTATATATAGAAAACTTGATTTTAATTAGATTTTATTATAAAATAGATTTTGAATGCGGCGCAAATAACAGCGCTGCCGAAAAATGAAAAAAATATTCAAAAATAAACTGAGTTTTGCCGCTGCAAAATTCAAGAAAGGTGTTCACCATGAGTTATTTAAACAAAAAGAATGTTGAAGATTTAAACTGTGCGGGCAAAAGAGTGCTGGTTCGCTGTGACTTCAATGTGCCGCTTAAAGACGGCGTGATTACCGATGAAAATCGCATCGTTGCCGCTCTTCCGACTATTCAATACCTGATTAATGCCGGTGCAAAAGTCATCCTTTGCTCTCACCTGGGTAAACCGAAGGGCGAAGCAAAACCCGAACTTTCTTTGGCTCCCGTAGCAAAGAGACTTTCCGAAAAACTCGGTAAAGACGTTGTGTTTGCGGATGACGCTACCGTTGTGGGCGAAAATGCCAAGAAGGCAGTTGCCGCTATGAAAGACGGCGATGTTGTACTGCTGCAAAACACCCGCTACAGAAAAGAAGAAACCAAGAACGAAGAAAACTTCTCCAAAGAATTGGCTTCTCTTTGCGAGCTGTTTGTTAACGACGCGTTCGGTGCCGCACACAGAGCGCACTGCTCCACAGTCGGTGTGGCTTCCTTCGTGGAAGAAAGCGCCAACGGTTATTTGATGGCGAAGGAAGTGAAATTCCTCGGCGATGCCGTCAACAATCCCGTGCGCCCCTTCGTCACCATCCTCGGCGGTGCAAAAGTGGCGGATAAACTCAATGTTATCGACAACCTTCTTGAAAAGGCAGATACCCTTATTATCGGCGGCGGTATGTCCTACACCTTTGCCAAAGCACAGGGCAAGGAAGTCGGCACCAGCTTAGTAGATGATACCAAACTTGATTACTGCAAAACCATGCTCGAAAAAGCAGCGCAAAAAGGCGTGAAGATTTTACTTCCCGTGGATGCGATGATTACCAAGTCCTTCCCGGATCCGATTGATGCCGTAGTAGAGGCAAAAGCTGTTTCTATCGATGCCATTCCGGCAGATATGATGGGTTTGGATATCGGTCCCGACAGCCGCGCCCTCTTCGCTGAAGAAGTTAAGAACGCCAAGACCGTTGTTTGGAACGGCCCGATGGGTGTGTTTGAAAACCCGATCTTTGCAGAAGGCACTATCGCGGTTGCCAAGGCGCTTGCAGAAACAGATGCGACCACCATCATCGGCGGCGGCGACAGCGCAGCAGCCGTTAACACGCTGGGCTTCGGCGACAAGATGAGTCACATCTCCACCGGCGGCGGCGCTTCCCTTGAATTTCTTGAGGGTAAAGAGCTTCCCGGTATTGCAGCGATGACAGACAAAGAATAGCCGACCGGCTATTCTTTGCAATGAAGAATGAATAATGAAAAATGAATAATTGTGGGCGGGACACCCGCACCCGATTGTAAAGGAGAAAAAATTATTATGAAAAAAGATGTAAGAAAGGCAGTCATTGCCGGTAACTGGAAAATGAATAAAACCCCCGCAGAAGCAACCGCTTTCATCGAAGAGTTAAAACCCTTAGTGGCAGACGCTTCTTGTGATGTGGTTATCTGCGTACCTTTTGTTGACCTGCAAAACGCTTTGGACGCTACCAAAGGCTCCAACATCAAAGTCGGTGCGGAGAACTGCCACTGGGCAACCAACGGTGCTTTCACCGGTGAAGTGGCTGCTCCCATGCTTGCAGAGATGGGCGTTGAGTATGTTGTCATCGGCCACAGCGAGAGAAGAGCTTACTTTGGCGAGACCGATGAGACCGTGCAGATGAGAACCCGTGCGGCGATCGACAACGGCTTAAAGGTTATCCTTTGCGTGGGCGAAGTGCTCGAGCAAAGAGAGCAAGGCATCACCGAAGAAGTGGTCGGCTTGCAAACCAAGGTTGCTTTGGGCGGCGTTTCCAAAGAAGAACTCAAGAACATCATCATCGCCTACGAACCCGTTTGGGCTATCGGCACCGGTAAGACCGCGACTCCCGAGCAGGCAGAAGAAGTCAATCACTACATCAGAACCGTGATTGCAAAGCTCTATGATGACGAAGCAGCTGAGGCTATCACCATTCAGTACGGCGGTTCCATGAACGCAAAGAACGCCGAAGAACTTGTCGGCAAAGTAGATGTTGACGGCGGCTTAATCGGCGGCGCTTCCTTGAAGAGCGCAGACTTTGCAACCATCGTTGCAGCTGCGAGCAAATAATTGGCGCTAATCGCCAATCATTTGCAGTGAAGGGTGAATAGTGAACAGTGAATAGTGAAGGGCGGGACACCCGCACCCGTTCCGCTTTGCTATAAATGTCAACTTTATCCAACACTATTACGCTTCACATATTTAATAACAAATGTGGGGAGGAGCAATCTGCTCTCTCCCCTTTCTATTAACAGTAATGGAGAAAAAGATGAAAAAACCTGTTGTTTTATGTATTATGGATGGTTTCGGCTATAACCCCGAAACCAAAGGCAATGCCATCGCCGCAGCCGCTACCCCGCGCTTGGATGCACTGATGGCACAGTGCCCCCACACCTTAATCGGTGCTTCGGGCATGGATGTCGGTTTGCCTGACGGGCAGATGGGCAACAGCGAAGTCGGTCACACCAACATCGGTGCCGGCAGAGTGGTTTACCAGGAACTGACCCGCATTACCAAGTCCATTGCCGATGGTGACTTCTTTGAAAACGAAGCGCTCAAAAAAGCAATGGCAAACTGCAAAGCCAACGGCACTGCCCTGCACCTGATGGGGCTGATGAGTGACGGCGGCGTGCACTCCCACAACTCCCACCTGTGGGGATTGTTGGAAATGGCAAAAAAAGAAGGCTTAAGCGAAGTCTATGTGCACTGCTTCTTAGATGGGCGCGATGTGCCCCCCGCTTCCGGCGCAGACTATGTCAAAGAGTGCGTTGAAAAATGCGAAGAAATCGGTGTGGGTAAAGTCGCCACTGTTATGGGCAGATTTTACGCGATGGACAGAGATAATCGCTGGGAGCGCGTACAAAAAGCCTATGATGCGCTTGTCAAAGGCAAAGGCATTCAAGCCGAGTGCCCGGTTTGCGCGATTAAAGAAAGCTACGAAAAAATCGATGAAGAAGGCAAGCACATCACCGATGAATTTGTCATTCCCACTGTCTGCTTGGAGGGCGCCACCATCAAAGCGAATGACTCGGTCATTTTCTTCAACTTCCGCCCCGACAGAGCCAGAGAAATCACCAGGACACTGGTTGACCCGGATTTCACCGGTTTTGAAAGAGAGTTCTTCCCGCTTACTTACGTATGCTTTACCCAGTATGATGCGACTATGCCCAATGTAGAAGTCGCCTTCAAGCCGCAGAGTTTAAAGAACACTATGGGCGAATATATTTCGAGCCTCGGTATGACCCAACTGCGCATTGCCGAAACCGAAAAATATGCCCATGTCACCTTCTTCTACAACGGCGGTGTCGAAAAGCAGTACGAGGGCGAGGACAGAATTTTAGTACCTTCCCCGAAGGTTGCTACCTACGACTTGCAGCCTCAAATGAGCGCTCCCGAAGTAACCGAAAAGGTCTGCGAAGCGGTCAGAAGCGGCAAGTATGACATGGTGATTATCAACTTCGCCAACTGCGATATGGTCGGTCACACCGGCATTTTTGAAGCAGCTGTCAAAGCGGTGGAAACCGTGGATACTTCTGTGGGCAAATTGGCAGATGCCGTTGCCGATATGGGCGGCGTGCTCTTAATCACCGCCGACCACGGCAATGCCGACAAAATGCTTGCCGAAGACGGTTCCCCCTTCACTGCGCACACCACGAACCTGGTGCCGTTTATCGTATGCGGTGCCGGTGAGTGCAAACTGCGCGAGGGCGGCAAACTCTGCGACCTTTCCCCCACTATGCTCAAAGTGATGGGACTGGCGCAACCGGAAGAAATGACCGGTGAATCCATCATTTTGTAGGAGGTAGACTATGGCTACATTATCTTCTGCAAAAACCAAAAAAAGGAATTCTTTTTTAGCAGCTAATCCCGTGATGCGCCGCTTAAACAATGTGGAAGAACACAGCGAAACCGATGCTTGCACCTACAGCGGCATTGCCACCAAAACTGCGCTGTATATGCTGATTACCTTAGGCGGTTGTATTCTGTATCTTTTATTGGAAAAAACGCTCAAAACCGGCTCCACCTTTACGATTAACTTTAAAGGCTTCCCGGTAGAAATGTACACCACACAGGCAATTGCACTTGGTGTTAGCCTGGTGTTGGCTGTCGTGTTCCAACTGCTTGCTTTCTTCGTTAAAGCGAGCACACCGGTCACCGGTGCGCTGTATTGCATTACCCAAGGCTATTTCATTGCCTTCTTGGTCTATGCGGTTTTAGGTCCCACCTACCAATACCTCGGCGTGTTGGCACTGCTCATTACCCTCTTTATTGTGGCGGCAATGGCATTCTTGTATTCCAAAGGCATTATTCGCGTGACCAAGAAGTTTAAGATGGTGTTATTTACACTTGTCTTTACGATGGTCGGCGTAACGCTCATTACCACAATTGCCTACCTCATTCCGTTCACCCGCAATTTTGTCAGCGGTATTGTCAACAACTACGTCGTTTCCATTGTCTCATCCATCATCTTTATCATTATCGCTTCCTTATTCTTAATCAGCGATTTTGATACGATTGCGCGTGTAGTCGAGGGGCAGCTGCCCAAGAAGTATGAGTGGCAGGCAGCCTTCGGTCTTGCTTTCACCGTGATTTGGATTTACATCAAAGTGCTTGACCTGCTGATGACGATTGTCGGCAAGAAAAACAGTTAAATTTTGAATATTAAAAATAACAGCGATGCCTTATCGGGCATCGCTGTTATTTTTTTACAAGTATTCTTTTATCAAATTAACTAACTGTGTATTCTCTTTAAACGACCGATCGGTGCCGACACTTTGTGCAATCGAAAGCGCATTTTTGTAAGGCGTAGCGGGTGTGATTACCGTAGCGGCAGTGCGCGTATACCCGCCGTAGAGCACCCAGTTGGAATCCACACAGCCTTTGTAAGTCCACATCGCCCAGCTCATCCCGTGCTCTTCAAAAAATTCTAAACCGTAGCGCCAGCAGTCCGGATTATCAAAGAAGGTAAATTCCCCGATAAAAACCGGCACTTGGAAGCGGCGTTTGTTATACTTGCGTTCCAGCCTTGCCTTGTAGCGGAAAAAGGATTTCATGCCGCTCAAATCGTTGCCGTTTTCCCAATTATAATAGTGATATTCATAGGCAATGTTTTCCCAAGCATAGTCATGCGGGTCGGGCATATGGTCGGCATCCCAACATGATTCCATCAACAGCAGATGGTTTTGGTCGACCGCGCGAATTACCTTATACAGCCTATCATAAAAATCCCACTGCGTTTTCTCGGTCAAGCCATCCGGCTTTCCCTCCGGCTCATTGAGTAAATCATAACCCGCTACCCAGCGGTTATCTTGAAAATGGCGCGCAATTCCCTGCCACAAATCAAGAGTCAACTGCTCATTTTCCTCATTGCCGAACAGGTCACCGCCGGTGGTCGTATCCCCGGAGTGATGCCTGCCGTTTTGTGAGCCGTAGGCGCCGTGCAAATCCAAAATAACAAAGAGGTGATTTTTGGCGCAGTTTTCCACAAACCAATCCAGTCTCTCAAAAGCATTCGCTTTCCACTCGCCGTTTGCATCGGTGAAATCTTTCCAGCCGAAGGGCAGGCGCACCAAGTTAAAGCCGATGTCGGAAATATTTTCAAAATCCTGCGCTGTCCACCAATTGTCGCGGTAGGTCTCCATTAAAACCTGCGTTTTTTGTGCGCCGCAGGTTTTTGTGAGCGCTGCTTCCAGCTCATACTGCCCGTTTTCGCCGCCGAGCTCATCCGTTAAAGAAGTGGGAGTGAGCCAATCCTCTGTCAACAGCCATCCGCCGGCATTGACGCCCTTGAGGATGATGGTTTTGCCATCTAATTCCAAGTCCATACCTTTGGCGTAAATAAAGCCCTGCGGCGCCGCGCTCCTGACATCGAAATATTCTTTTTCTTTTTCTTCTTCACGCGCGCATCCGCCAAGTAATATTGATACTATAAAAACAAGACTCAAAAGCCCCGCCAACTGTCTGCGGATTTTGTGCATCTTTACTCCCCCTTCATACAGGATAATTCCATCATATTAAAAAACATGTGTAAAGTCAAGATGTAGCGACAAATAAGGATTTGTCGAGGTCTATGAGTAAAAAGTTTTCATTGATTTCAACCGACTTTTCTACCCCTCAGTCGCGCCAATCGCGCGCCAGCTCCCCTCGTCAAGGGGAGCCGAGAAGCGGTTAAGAAGAAACGGTCAAT
>JAFRJB010000004.1 GCA_017432485.1 Clostridia bacterium | reverse complement strand
CGCCGTAGCTACGGCGATTTTGTGTTTTTGCCAACTCGAGCTTGGAGTACCTTTGTACGCCTCAGCGCTCGAGTTGACAAATTTTAGCTCACTTTCTCGACCTCTGTCAGCTTGTAGACAATGACTTTGTCTACAAGCTGAGAACCTCAAATCAAATTGAGGTTCTTTCTTCTTATTTAGGTTCGCAGGAAATGAGATAGAAAGCAGCAGTTAGATGCACAGATCTATCTGGATAGAATTGAGCGTAGCGGAACGGGTGCGGGTGTCCCGCCCTTTCTTGTTTGCTTTAGCAAACATATCGAAATATGCATTTGCATATTATATCGAATTGCCAATTGCAATATATCGAGCGCAACGCGCATATCGATCTTTTATCGAGCGTGAATGTCTCGCCATTATTCATTTTTTATCTTCTTATTCGGGTTTAATGCTTATCACTTCAAAGTGGCAGTGGCTTTCGGTGCGCAGCGGTGCGCGCCAGCCGCTCATACCGGAGCTGACATTCATCGTCGCCTCCCCTTCGTGGTAATCGCCTTCCACCTTACCGCCGATAAGTGCAAAGAGCGCTTTGAGCGGGAATAGCTGCCCCGCGTGGGTGTGGCCGGAAACCTGCAAATCGGTGCCGAGTGTGCAGTTGGCGGCAAAGTCTACCGGCTGGTGGTCTGCGGTCAGTAAGAAGAGGTCGGGGTTCGGGTTCGGCAGTTCATCGGCTGCTTTGCGCTGAGAGTCGGCTGCCATATCTTGTCTGCCGAGCAGTTCCAAATCGGGCGCAATCTGTATATATTCATCTGCCACAACGCTAATGCCGTTTTGCGTGATGGTTTGCAGTAACTCCTCGCTTGTGTAGGGCAAACCGCCGCGGATGTATTTGGCGTGCTGCACCACTTCGTGGTTACCGTAAACATAGTAAACGGGGAGATTGAGCGCGCCGAAGGCTTCAAAGGTCGCTTCCATTTCCTCTTTGGTGGTATAATCATCGGTAATATCACCGCAAAGGATGATAAAATCGGGCTTTTCCGCCCCCATTTTTTCAATGGCTTTGAGTGTGGTATTGAGGCTCTGCGCGGAGCCGACATGCATATCGGCGGCAACAATAAAGCGGTGCTCGCCGCTGAGCTTTGCCGAGGTGTAGGTGTGGTAGCGCGGGGTAATCACCTGCATGTTGACCGTGCCGTAGACACAAAAGAGAATGCCCAACGCAAGGCTCAGGATTTTATAGGGCACAAATTTGCGCTCGCTTTTTTTGATGCGCACGATAATGCTGTAAACGGCATCCGCCAGCGCATCGGGCAAGAGCACCACATACAGTGCAAATAAAAACGGCTGCACCGGGCGCAAGAAGACAGGCCCTGCCATCACTAAAGCGGCAAAGGCGATTGCCAATAACAGTTTGGCAACGATGATAATCACTCGCCAAACGGTCTTTAACTGTTTCTTTCTGACTAAAAACTGCGCTGCCGACAAGAACGCTTCGGCAACAAAAAAGAGAATAATCCACAAAAACATCTCTCAAACACCTCAATCGTTTACTTTTTTACAGCGTACCATAAAGTGCTTCAAAAATCAATGTTTCCATTGCGCGCGATGTATGCTATACTATAAGAACAGGAGGCAGGCAATGGCTGTTTTTTTGCAAGAAAATTTAGGCACGATTATCGCGGGGCTGCTTGTAGCGGCTGCCGTTATATTGGTGATTGTCAAAATGCTCAAGAATAAAAAGGCGGGCAAGCCCTCCTGCGGCGGTTGCGCCGGCTGCCCGAATGAAGCAAATTGCCACCGCAAAGACGGCTGCGGCAGGTATAGGGGCAAGGAATAATGATGACAAATCAAAAGCATTTCACATTCGCAAAACTTACGGCACTGCTGCTGTGCTTTTGTTTCCTGTTGCCTTTTTGTGCAACCGGGCGCGCGGCGGCAAATGATTTTGACACCCCGATTATCGGCGATTTAGAGGGGCATATTCGCGTTACGCTCAGCGTAAGCGGTCACGCCGGCGAAGTGATTTTAGAGCCGACCGAAGACAATTCATTTTCAAAGGGCGCCACCGTGTTCGAAGTCATGCAAAAGGTCTTTGCCGAAAAGGGGATTGCTTACACCCTCAAAAACGAGGTCTATGTCAGCGAGATTGCCGGGCTTGCGGAGTTTGACTACGGCAAGTATTCCGGCTGGATGTATATGGTCGGCGGCGCTTACCCGAATGTGCCGATGTGTGAATACCGGCTGCAGGGCGGGGAAGAAATTCTGATTAAATATGTAGAAAGCTTTGAGCCGACCTCCAAAACAGATATATCGAGTGCGCTTGTCAGCGGTATTGCACCAAAGGCATATACCGGCAAAGCGCTGACCCAGTCACCGCAAGTGACATTTGAAAATACGCGCTTAACTGCCGGCACCGATTATAAAATTCGCTATGAAAACAATGTCAAGGTCGGTACGGCGACTGTCTGTATCGACGGTATCGGGCAGTTTAAAGGCTCTATTAAAAAGACTTTTGCCATTGTGCTCGGCAAGGCAAAGCCCAAAGTGGCGGCAGTCAGTGCCGCAGCAGTGAAGCTGACTTGGAGCAAGGTACCGGGCGCCGCGTATTACCGCGTGTATGACTACAACACAAAATTAAAGAAATATACGGCTGTGGAGGTTGTTAAGACAAACAGCGTTGTTATCAAAAAACTCGCCGCCGGCAGCACCCATTACTATTTAGTCAAATCCTGTTTTAAAAATAAAGCCGGTAAAGAAGTTTGCAGCGCATTTACGGCGGCAGATTGCCTCAAAGCCGTGGTGCTGTGCAAGGCGCCCGCCGCCAAAGCGGCAGCCGCGGGCAAGACCGTGACACTCAAGTGGGCAAAATGCACCGGCGCGCAGTATTACAGAGTCTACCGCTATAACCTGAAAACCAAAAAATACACCACTCTCGTGAGTAAAACCACTGCACTGAGTGTGAAGTTAACAAAGCAGGCGAAGGGCAGCAACTATTACCTGGTGCGCGCCTTTAACGCCGCCGGCGGCAGTGCTTACAGTGCAAAAAATCAAGTGAAAGTTGTCGTGAAATGAGTTGACTAATGCGCGCGGCAGTGATACAATAAAGAAGTAATATTTACATAGGGAGGCAGAAACTATGGTAAACAAACTCGTTAAACTGGTTACCAAAGCTTTGGAAATAACCAAGAAACTCACAGAAGTATTCACCTACATTCTCACCGGCTATGAAAAGGTCGAAGAGAAAAGAGCGGAACTCGATGATAAAGTGTTCAAATGGGCGCGCTATCTGATTATGGGTATTATTTCCTGCGGTGTGTTACTTGTAGTGATTTTCATTATTAAGAAGATTTGCAAGTGCTGCAAAAAAAGAAAAGAAAAGAAAATGAAAGAGCAACTCGAAAAGCAGTTAGCTTTAGAGGTATAAAAACACAAATCAAAAAGGGGTGCTTTGGCACCCCGTTTTTTGGCTGTAAAGGGTGAGCTATGGCAAAGAAGAAAGCGGCATCGGCATGCCTTTCGTGCGAAAATTATGAATATGATGAAGCTTGCGGCGAAGAGGTGTGCACCATCGAGCTGGATGAAGATGAGCTGTACCGCTTAAACGACCGCGAGGGGCGCGGCTGCCCGTTTTATCACTATCGCGATGAATACAGGATTGTGAGGAAACAGAATTGAGTTGTGCAGCGTGCCCGCGCCGCTGTGCGCAGCGCAGCAGCGGTTTTTGCGGTGTGGGGGAGAAAATATTGGTCGGGCGCATTGCGCCGCATTTTTGGGAAGAGCCTCCCATCAGCGGCACAAAGGGCTCCGGCACGGTCTTTTTTTCGGGCTGTTCGCTTCGCTGTGTGTTTTGCCAAAACCGCGCCATTTCCCATGAACTGCTGGGACAGGCGCTCAGCGAGCAGGAACTGCACGAGAGAATTTGCCGCCTGTTGGAAACCGGTGTGCATAATCTCAACTTTGTCACCCCTACGCACTATTCACTGTTTTTGGCAGAGTTTTTGGAAAAACACCGCTACCCGGTTCCGGTAGTCTACAACTGCTCCGGCTACGAGAGCGAAGAAGCGCTGGAAGCGCTGCGCGGTAAGGTGCAAATCTTTTTGCCCGATTTCAAATACAGTGACGAAGCGCTCGCGTGCCGCTATTCCGCCGCACCCGGCTATGTGGAAATTGCCCGGCGCGCGCTCGAAAAGATGTATGAACTTGTCGGCGATGTGCAGTCGGATGAAGAAGGTATGATGCAAAAAGGCATCATTGTGCGCCACCTAATGCTGCCGGGCGCGACCGAAAACACCATGGGTGTGATGGATATATTTGAGCGCTTTGCGCGCCGCAAAAAAGTGCTCTTTTCACTCATGAGCCAGTACACCCCGGTCGGTGACATTTCTGCGTATCCGGAACTTTGCGAGCGCGTTCAAAAAGAAGACTACGAAAAAGCACTCAATTACCTGGCGCTGTCGGGTATCGACGGGTTTTGCCAGGAACCGGAGAGTGCCGATGAAATCTATATACCGCCGTTTGCGGCAGAGTTGGAGTAATGAAGATGAAAAAAGTAATCAGTATTATTGCCGTTTTGGCGTGCATTTTTTCGCTTGGCGCCTGCGCCAAAAAGCAGGAAAATGTGCCTCAAGAATTAAAAGACATTCCCAATGCCTATGTGGGTGATGTGGATGTGCAAAAGAAAATCAAAATCGGTGATTTAAATATTGTTATCAAGAATAAGCTCTTTTATGTCAATGACATCGAGTTCTCTTTTAAAGATTTTGAGAATACCGAGAAATTAAGCACCAATATGGGCAAAGAGATGCTGGATGTCTATGTCAAAGGCGGTACACTGCAAAAGTGTGTGGTCACTTCTGCCGATAATACGACCGTGACAGAATATAATATTGAAGGCAAAAGCACTTCCATGACTGTGGTGACTTACGATGAGTACGGCAATCAAAACTATGTGGCGTATTACGATGGTGAGGGTAATCTCAAAAACTTTTACACTGCGACTTTTGAGGGTACTACAATGACTGAAAAGAGAGAGTACAGCGCCGACCTCGATTTAGTAGCGGTAATCCAATATGAATATGATAAAAACGGAAAGCTCGCCAAAGAGATTATCTATGACAGCAAGCTGCAACTTAAAGAAGTCAAAGATGTCAGCGAAGAAAAATAAAACTATTATATAAAAAACCTGCAATCTTGATGATTGCAGGTTTTTTGTTATGCTTTTCAATTAATCCAACAAGGTGTATTTGATGGACCATTGCCGGCAGAGCTTTTTGAAATCCGCCATCGAGTGGTCTTTAAAATAGACAGTAAAATTATCAATCGCATAGTCGCGCCCGACTTGCGCCTTCATCACGTCTTCCAATTTTTCCATGTTCGCATAATCAAATTGCATATGGGTGGCATCTTCACCGTTGGAAGAAAAGATGTACTGTTTTTCGATTTCGTAGCGGTCCATCGCATATTGCTTTTGCAAATTTAAAGTGAAATGTCTGTGCTCCATCGTGTTACTCCTTTCGCGGGCAACGCCGTAGCTTTGTATGTGCGAACCTGATTGTTTTCGCCGATTTGCCCTAATATTTCAATCATATCTTCTTTACAATAGGGTTTTTCCACCCTTATCATAGCATAGAAGTGCGGGATATACAAGAAAATAATCGCATTTTTTGCCGCGTTTGATGAAAATATTGAAAATGAGTGCAGCGTTTCCCCTTGCCGCAGTGCGTGCCAAGACCGATTTCCAAAAAATTGTAAGAGCAAATTGGTATGAATTGACTGTATCGGTGCAAAATAGTAGCGTAATGAAATCAAAAGGGAGATTGAACAATGAAAGCAACCGGAATAGTCAGGAGAATTGATGATTTGGGGAGGGTGGTGATCCCCAAAGAAATCCGCAAAACTTTGCGCTTGAGAGATGGGGATGCGCTGGAAATTTTCACCGATGCCGACGGCGAGGTGATTTTTAAAAAATATTCGCCCATCGGCGAGATGGCTTCCTTCGCTTGTGCCTATGCGGAGGCAATGAATATGAATGCCTCCATCCCCGTTATTATCAGCGATAATGACAGAGTGGTCGCCGCTTCCGGCGTGGCAAAGCGCGAGGTGTTTGACAAGCCGATTACCAAAGAAATTGAGGAATTGCTCGAGCAGCGCCGCGCCTACTGCTCTGCCGAGAGCAGCGAGAGTATTTACCCGATAGAGGGCTCACAGCGCAAAGCGAGTATCGTTTACCCGATTATCGCCGCGGGCGATGCGGTGGGCAGTGTGATTGTGCTCGATGACGGCAAGGCACCCACACAAACCGAAATGAAGCTTACCGGCGTTGCCGCTTCGTTTTTGGGTAAGCAGATGGAAGAATAGGGAACAGGAAACAGGCTACAGGAAACAGCGCAAAAAAGGATGCATTTATGCAGTGAAGCGCGTGAACTTTCCACTGTTGCCTGTTGCCTGTGTGCTGTCGGCTGCCGCTTGCGGCTATTGACTTTTACGGATTATGGGCTATAATATTTATATATTATTTATATATTAACGGAGAAAAGCCCCATGTCGAATTCGATAGAGCAAGATACCCAAAAGAGAAAAAAGAAAGCCAAAATTTTCAAGATTGTCGCAATTATTGCGGCGGTCGCGGTTGTCGGGTGGACCATTTATTCCGTGGTGATGAATCCCAACCAAAGTGAGAGGTTTTTGCTCAACTCTTATGTGAAGTATTACAGTGAAGTTGAGGAACCGGCAAGCTATCAGCTTTTGGATTGCTCTGCTTACCGCGATGCCGTGACCACACAAGGCAAAGCGTTTACCTATGCGATTGTGAAAGTGAAAAGCGGTGACAAAGATGAGTTACTGCTTTTGGTGGTAGACGGCGCTAACAACGGAAAGATTTACAGCGAGAAAACATTGGGAGAACTTGATTGCACCGACAAAGAAGCCATTCGTTTTGAAATAAACGACCACCAAGAAAATGTCAATCTCAAAAAGGTACAGCAGCAAATCAAGCGCTATTGGCAGTTTCACGATAAAACCTGACAAAAAATTACGGCACCTGTGCAGCGCGCAGGTGCTCAGACTGTCGAAAAAGTGGCTGAAACCACACGGATTTATAAATCAGAACACTTTTCGCTTTTCTCGACAATTCCTAAATAGTTTTTAGTAAGAGAAAAATACAAGCATATGCTATTAGAAAATCGCCGATTTTTACTGATATAACGGCGATATTGT